>NZ_CANRIC010000029.1:0-24995 GCF_947630565.1 uncultured Paenalcaligenes sp. | reverse complement strand
CACTATAATCACGGCTTAACTCCCGCACAAACAGAAAAACAACTCTATCAACTGTCCGGAAATACTTGACCACTACATTAAATCACCCCCCCCCTAACCCTATAACTATTCCTATAATCTTTTACCTATAACTCTCCTATAACAAGCTGCCGCTTTTTGTGGACAGTTTGCTTAGCAGCAAACGGCCTTCGGTCTGATGCCCACAAACCGCGGAAGCTCATCAACAAGATCCTTTCTTTCATTTTTATTTAAAAGCAAAAACACATTAAAACACCAAAAGGAAAAACAAGCCTAAGAGCATCTTTAGCACTACAACCCACCCCACAACCTATGGATCATACTTAAAGCTACCCTACGAGCTCCTAGGGGGCTCACAGGCCGCATTGAACACCATTTGGCTGCTTAGTGATTAGAGGGGGTTAGTTATTTTTTAATTAAAAAGCAAAAACATATTAAAACACCAAAAGGGAAAACAAGCCCAAGAGCGCTTTTAGCGCTACAACCCACCTAACAACCTATGGATCACGACCAAAGCTCTACCACGAGCTTCTAGGGGGCTCATAGGCCACATTGAACACCATTTGGCTACTTAGTGATTAGAGGGGGTTAGTTATTTTCTTTTTTGGTGCTGATACATAGGCCGCAGGCCGTTTAATAAAGTCCTTTTGGACTTTATTCATGAAGGTAAGCAGCCGCCTCAAGCGGCTGTTACCTTCAGGATATCCTGGATATCCTGAAGGTCCTGCTAAAACCCTCAAATATCGGGCCGCTGTGAGATGCTATCGGGCCGCTGTGAGACGTTTAACCCGATTTTCTGAGTTGAGTTCTATGCCAATCTCACGCAAATTCTCAGAATCAGCTTTGAGTCTGTAGCGTGCATTACACATTTCTTTGCTGCTGACTTTATCTCCGCATACCGCCCTTATCAGCGTGTCGAGGTACCAGCCCCCAGCCGGGTCGTACTTATGGGTCAGCACATAGCGGGCGAGCGCCTGACTTATACCATGTTGCAGCCGAGCGAGCGGTGCTGGCTGGTAATACAGTGATAGATCTCGCTCCAATAACATCACCAAAGCCACTCCTAGCCGAACGCGCCATAAGTTGCGCTTACCGCCCGTAAGAGGGTCAGGGCGAGTCATGGTCGACGGTATAACGTGGTCAATCAGACCACCTATTATGCTGTCGCCCGTCTGCTCCAGCTCTGGCGTGATGATCTAAATAGTGACGGCCCTTAGATCCGCAAGCAGCTTTTTGATACGACCATGGCTGTACTGGCTATCAGATAGCATCCGGCGCAGCTTCGCCGGATCGACCAACAACTCTATACCGCCGTCTGAAATCTCACGGCGACGCTCGGCCACGTAAAGTATTGATTCGACAACATCGGCGTGTCGTTGCCCAAGTCTTCCTGTGACTCGGCACCGACCAAAGCTAGTCTCCATCCATTCACCTTTGCGCTCCCGGGGCCGCTGGCTAGGTTGATAGATCATTACGCGCGCCTGTAATGCCGTGCTAGTAGGAGTAACTTTGTTACCAGTTTTCATCCTCTTTCCTTGCAACGGCTTTCGGCTTCGTAAATTGGTGCTGTCGCTCCAAGACAGCGGGTTTCAATACTCCTCCGTCGTGACGTCTAAACCAGCGCTCTTGAAAAGGAGAGCCATAATTCACCTTACTAACGCCATAGCGCACAAAGTAGCCACGCTGTGCTGCATCTACGCCCCAGTCTTTAGCCTCACTTTGGGTCATTCCAGACAAATAAGATTGCCACCGAATATTATCGACTAATCCGGACGAACCACGACTAGCCTGCTGTTGATCCCCAGAGCCCATCGCTGCAGTGCCTTTGCTGGCATGATGCAAAAATAAAATAGAACATCCGGTGTCAGCTGCGATGGCCTCCATACGTCCGATAACCTGCGCCATGGGGCCACTCGCATTCTCTTCTTCAAGGTGGAATCGACGCAATGTATCGAGTAGCATTAATCGGCGTCCCTCTGCAGCCCTTTTTAGATAATCAAACCAGCTTTTATGCGTGATATCGGGGCACTTACCAACCAAAGGCTCGATCCGTAAGCCATCATTTACTATCCTCTGCTGGTTAGTGGTGAGTTGTGCCCCCAATGCATATAAACGGTGATGAATTGCCACAGGCGGATCTTCTGCGGGTAAATAGATTACTTGCCCCTTGGGCAGTTCACCGACTCCCAGTAGATCAGGGCCGCCTGCGACTTGCGTAGCAAGTTGTAATGCAAGCATTGATTTCCCTACGCCACCGGGTGAAACCAATGCGCCTACCGTACCTGCAATCATGTTAGGCAGCACATAATCAATGGGTAATGGCAGCTCTGTGAAAGCGTGCATAATATCGATATTCATGCTGCTACCTCCCGTTAAGTCCGGGACGATGCGCTCTTAGCCCCAAGGCTTTGCGTGATGCAATCCAGTCCTCAACTTCGCATAGATACCAGACAACGTTTCGGCTAGTTAAAGCAATACGGCGTGGAAACTCTCCCCGCTGCTCAAGGTTATAAATTGTACGGTCAGACAAAGGAACGATCTTTAACAGTGTTTTCTTATTTATCAGCGTGCTATTCGTTTTTACTTGCATAATCTAGGCCTCCATCAATCACTTTCTAATATGTGCTTGATATTGCCTGGTCATGCGCACTTGCGTCCCACGCTTAATTGGCTAATATTGATGACATGAAAAACCCATCGATTCTTATATGGGAAGATTGCTACCCCACTGTCGCAGAAGCCATAAAACAATTTCAGGCTTGCTGGCGACCGTCTTCCACAGCAACGAGCAAGCATACTCTGCGATTAATAAAGGAGCTTATAGAACCCAGCGTTAGTGCTTATGCGGAAACGTTGCAACAGTCCTATTTGCACTATCTTCCGGGCATAGAGAGTGAATATAGTTTTAGCGAGATCATAGAAAGTTTTGGTTTCGATAAGATGGCGCGCTTACAGCGAACTCTGCTGGTCGCATTTAAGCCCCTAAAAGAGGGGCAATCGCAGCTGGATGTGCAGTTCATTGCAACGTTAGAAAGCTTATACGGGTTAATTGGCGCGTGTAGACGCAAACGTCAGATAAAGACAAAAGTACGAGACACCCCGCTGAGTAATATCCGCCCACAGGGATTTTGTAAGTTTTGTGGCAATCTGACTGAATTCACACTATTCGCTGAAGGTCTGGATGAAATAGAGTTATACCCGCCAACCGCATCACCAAAAGAAAAACAAAAAACCTTGCGCCTAAGCAGCCAATATTGTGTGGACCATCGGCCAAAGCTAGCGAATAATGAATGGAACCCTAAATATCGCACAGCGAAACGTTCAGAAACCGACTTTAATCTTGAACTAAGAAGACTCACCTTTCAGTCAGCGATAGTTAGCACCTCTTACGGTGAGTCGGACGATGTACTAATAGACCACTACATCCATCATTATGTTTACAAGCATGGCTTTCAGCCTGCGGATGAAGCTGCGCTACGTCATCATGCTCGATTGATGGTAGATACAAAACTATCTGATCGTAAAAAGAAAATAGTATTACTGGAACGCTATGGAATGAGCCAATCTGAAATTAGTCGAATACTGGGGATTTCTCGCCAGCAAGTATTTAGAGATTTAGCTACTGTTCCACCCCTATTCCGTTATCTTCCTGAGATTAAAAGCTTCCATGCTCATTTACTTTCAGAAAACCTAATTAAATAACTACAGTAAGCATTATTCACACGGCTTTTTAACGGTCCATTCATCAATCATATCTGCCCAGTCTTGCAACATAGCAGCACGTTGCTCGCGGTACTCTGCTTTGTTATATACCGCTCTAACACCTTTTTGTTCGTGGGCTAGACACTTCTCAATCCAGTCGGTGTTATAACCTGCTTCATGCAGTAACGTGCTGGAAGTACGGCGAAGATCATGAGGGCCAAACTTGGCAAGGATCTGCCCTTCTTTCTGGGCAAGCTTGTAAGTCATGTCCAGCACGCGATTCAGGGTAGCGCTGCTCATAGGCAAGTCAGAGTCGTAACGAGACGGCAACACATAGTCAGAGCCTCCCGAAAAGGTCTTCAGGGCAATGAGAATGTCCAGAGATTGACGAGACAGAAATACCAAATGGGGATTACGCCGCTTCATACGCTCTTTGGGGATGGTCCACAGCGCTTCGCTGAAGTTAATTTCACTCCAGGTGGCATTGGTCAGTTCGCTTTTGCGCACCATAGTCAGCAGTAACAACTTTATTGCAGCACGTATGGTAGGTGATGTACCGATACGCTCTAGGTATTGGTACATAAGCTTAATTTCTTCCGGTGACAAAGTGCGATCTCGTGGCTCAAACTTGGCAATGCTGGAAGGCCTTACCAAGTCGGCGGGATTCTCTACCTTCTGTCCTCGCTCAATAGCCCAGCGGTACACCTGAAGCACAACTTCACGGGTATGCACGGCAGTAGCAGGCGCCCCTCGCCCCACAATAGTATCGGTTAACGCCCGCAAATCTTCGTGGGTGATTTCTGCTAGCTTTTGATTGCCAAATTTTTTCTCCAGCTCCCGGGTATACACCGAACGGCGCATATCTCGAGTGGAGTCAGCCATCTGGTAACCCCGTAGCCACTTTTCTGCCCAAGCACCGAATGTCTCAGCGTCTTTCACTCGGGCCTTACTTCGCGCTTTCTCTTTGGCCGGTGATTTACCATCAGCCACCATTTTCTTAGCTTCATGCAATCGCTCACGGGCTTCAGCTAGAGTGATACCACCGATACCATAGCGGCCAAAAGTAATGGTTTCTTGCCTGCCGTTGAGAGAGTAGTTATAACGAAACGAGATAGTGCCAGCAGGGGTAACAGCGACATATAGGCCGTCTCGGTCATTAACTTTGTATAATTTATCTTTAGGTTTGATATTACGTAGCTTGGTATCGGTCAACATAAAGCTTATTCCTTGTAAGTTTTGATACCATGCTTAAAAGCTGCAGAAAAAATAGATTTTTATAGTTTAAAATCAAGTGGTTAGTCAGTTTTGATACCATAGCCAATTGAGATAAGGCAGCATGGTATCGAGTCTCTCCATGGCATCATGAAAATGATAATACCAACTTTAATACCACACACAAACCGTGCTTGGCGTTACTAAATCTTGCTAGACAGTGCTTAACCAAAAAACAAAAAAGCCCATGTAAACATGGGCTTATGATTCATTTTTGCTAATTAGTGCTAGCTAGTACCTAACGAGTGACTATTCCCACTCAATCGTTGCGGGTGGTTTGCTGGATACGTCATAGGTTACGCGGTTAATGCCGCGTACTTCGTTAATGATACGTCCAGAAACTCGCTTGAGTAAGGCGTAGGGTAATTCAGCCCAGTCGGCAGTCATGAAATCAGAGGTCTCTACGGCACGTAAGGCCACCACGTATTCATACGTGCGTGCATCGCCCATAACGCCTACGCTTTTTACTGGTAAAAAGACGGTGAAAGCCTGAGAGGTCAAGTCATACCAGTTTTTGCCTGTTTCAGCATCGACGGTATTGCGTAATTCCTCGATAAAAATAGCGTCCGCACGACGTAATAAGTCGGCGTATTCTTTTTTCACTTCGCCCAAAATACGTACCCCTAGGCCTGGCCCGGGGAATGGGTGACGGTAAACCATATCTGCAGGTAAGCCTAAGGCTACACCTAGTTTACGTACCTCGTCTTTGAACAACTCGCGCAATGGTTCTAAGAGCTGTAGATTTAGCGTTTCGGGTAATCCACCTACGTTGTGGTGTGATTTAATTCCTGTGGCTTTGCCGGATTTAGCAGCGGCAGATTCAATCACGTCTGGGTAGATGGTGCCTTGTGCTAACCATTTGGCGTTAGATTGTTTGCTGGCTTCGGATTGGAAGATTTCAACGAATTCTTTACCAATGATTTTACGTTTTGCCTCTGGGTCAGTTACACCGGCTAATTTTCCCATGAATTGCTCTGATGCATCCACGTGAATGATATTCATGCCGAAATGCTGGGCAAAGGTTTCCATAACTTGTTTGCCTTCGTCAAGACGCAACAAACCATGGTCTACGAAAACACACGTTAACTGATCACCAATCGCACGATGAATCAACGCCGCGGCCACAGAGGAATCCACCCCACCTGACAAGCCAAGAATGACCTGATCGGAGCCAACTTGCTCGCGTATATTCGCAATGGCTTCCTCTACGTAGTCAGGCATATTCCAGTCACCTGAACAACCACAAATATCACGTACAAAACGGTTAAAAATGGCCGCTCCTTGTTTTGTATGAGTGACTTCGGGATGAAACTGTACCCCATAGAAACGACGAGTTTCGTCAGCCATACCTGCAATAGCGCAGGAGGGAGTGGACGCCATCAATTTGAAGCCTTCGGGCAATGCCGTGACCTTGTCACCGTGGGACATCCATACTTTCAACATACCATGACCGTCAGCGGTGACGAAGTCTTGGATGTCTTTCAAGAGTTCAGTATGCCCATGGGCCCGTACTTCGGCATAGCCAAACTCACGCTGTTCAGCTTGTTCTGTTTTACCGCCTAAATGCAATGCCATCGCTTGCATGCCATAACAAATACCAAGCACAGGTACATTGGCTTCGAAAACAGCAGTTGGAACTTGTAAGGCATCATCGGCATAAACCGAAGCATGGCTACCGGATAAAATAATACCGTGTAAGTTCGGTTGAGAGCGAATGAATTCATCGCTGACATCGCCAGGATGGATTTCGCAATAAGCGCCCGCTTCGCGTACGCGACGAGCAATTAATTGAGTGACTTGTGAGCCGTAATCAAGAATAAGAATGCGTTGGTGCATGATAATTTTGTATAGATAGAAGACAATCGGCCAAGCCACATACTATGCAGCCTGGCCGATTAAAGCATAAAGTGCAAGACTAAACGCGTTTAGTCAGCCCGATAGTTAGGGGCTTCTTTGGTGATTTGTACGTCATGGACGTGTGACTCACGTACACCAGCGGCTGTGATTTCAACGAACTCAGCTTTTTCGTGTAAGTCAGTAATCGAAGCGGCGCCACAATAGCCCATAGAGGCACGAATGCCACCAACTAATTGGTAGATAATAGCCAATACAGTGCCTTTGTAAGGAACGCGACCCTCGATGCCTTCGGGAACCAATTTGTCGGCATTGCTGCCGGCTTCTTGGAAGTAGCGATCTGCAGAACCGTCTACCATTGCCCCCAAACTGCCCATACCACGGTAGGACTTGTAAGAACGACCTTGGTACAACACCACATCACCTGGGGCTTCTTCGGTACCGGCAAATAACCCACCCATCATGCAAGCAGAAGCGCCAGCAGCAAGGGCTTTAGATACATCACCAGAAAAACGAATGCCACCGTCAGCAATCAGTGGTACGCCTGTGCCCTGAAGGGCTTCGGCGACATCGGCAATAGCCGTAACCTGAGGTACACCCACACCAGCCACAATACGTGTTGTACAAATTGAACCGGGGCCAATACCAACTTTAACACCGTCAGCACCTGCTTCGACTAAGGCCAAAGCAGCTGCTGCGGTAGCAATATTACCGCCAATTACCTGAATATGCGGGTAGTTTTGTTTTACCCAGCGTACTCGATCAATCACCCCTTTGGAGTGACCATGGGCTGTATCAACAATAATGGCATCTACACCGGCTTTGGAAAGCAGGTCTACACGCATTTCTGTATCACCACCTACGCCAACGGCCGCAGCAACACGTAACTGACCATGTTGGTCTTTACATGCATAAGGGTGTTCTGTGTTTTTAACGATATCTTTAACCGTTGCTAAACCACGTAACTCAAAGTTGTCGTTCACAATAAGCACGCGCTCTAGGCGGTGCTTATGCATTAGGGCTTGAGCTTGGTTAAGCGTTGCGCCCTCTGGCATAGTGATAAGACGTTCTTGGGTGGTCATGACCTCGCTGATCGCCAAATCAAGGCGATCTTCGAAACGCAAGTCACGGTTCGTGACAATGCCCACCAATTTGCCATTTTCAACAACAGGCAAACCAGAAAATCCATTTTCCTTTTGGAGCTGGATCGCATCACGAACTTTCATGGTCGGCGTGACGGTAATTGGGTCAATCACAATACCGAACTCGTGACGTTTAACACGAGCGACCTCGCGAGCTTGTTGCTCAGCGGTCAGGTTTTTATGAATAACACCAATACCACCTTCTTGGGCCATCGCTATCGCTAAGCGGGCCTCAGTAACGGTATCCATGGCGGCGGACACCAAAGGAATATTGAGTTTAATGTCACGCGAGAATTGCGCGCTAAGATCTGTGTCACGTGGCAGAATCTGCGAAAAAGCAGGAACCAATAACACATCATCGAATGTAAGAGCTTTTTTGATAAGACGCATGTCTTTATATCCCGTCCAAAACCTGATTATACGCTTAAGTTTTTAACCTAACCAGACCCGCGCGTTGTAGAACAGACGCATCCAAGGAGTTAGGCCACCATTTTGAGCTGTATCGCCACCCACATCCGCACTGCCCCAACGCTCTGGGGACCAAGACAGCTGCACATTACGGATAACACGCTCTGGGTGTGGCATCATAATCGTGAACCGACCATCTGCCGTCGTCACACCCGCTATCCCCTGTGGGCTACCATTTGGATTAAATGGATACTGTTGCGTACGCTGACCTCGGTTGTCTGTGTAATGCATGATGGATTTCACCTGTGCCGCATCACCTTGAACATCAAAATTAGCAAAGCCTTCGCCATGAGAGACAACGATAGGCAAACGAGCACCCGCCATCCCTTGTAAGAAAATAGAAGGAGACTCAGCAATTTCAACAGAGGCTAAACGAGCCTCGTATTTCATGGATTGGTTGGCCGTAAATGAAGGCCAGTTTTCTGCACCCGGAATCATAGGAGCCAACGCAGCCATCATCTGACATCCGTTACATACACCTAAAGCAAAGGTATCTGTACGCTGGAAGAAATCTGCAAACTGCTCATTGAGCATAGGGTTAAAGCGAATAGTACGCGCCCAGCCCTGACCTGCGCCTAATACGTCACCGTAACTAAAACCACCGGCAGCAACAATACCTTTCAAGTCCGACAAGTCACGACGACCACTTAACAAATCGGTCATCGGTAGGTCGATTACCTCAAAGCCAGCTTGATCAAACGCCCATGCCATTTCTAGTTGGCTATTGCTGCCCTGCTCGCGCATCACCGCTAATTTAGGACGAGCGCCTGTATTAATAAAAGGAGCGGCAATATTTTCTTGGGGGTTATAAATGACCTTCGCATTTAAGCCGGGGTCATTCACATCGTCCCAAAGTGCGTGTTCGGCATCAGCGCTGGCAGGATTATCACGCAACAACATCATTTGATGCGTCATGGCAGACCACACCTTACCTAAGTCAGCACGCGGTGTCTGGTAAATGCATGCACCATCGCGATAGACCTCAATCGTATCCGTGGTGTTTGGCTTACCAATCACATGAGAGCATGCGGACAAACCGGCTTCGCGTAGCTGCTGTAATACGGCGTCACGTTGCTCGGCAGGAACTTGAATCACTGCACCTGCTTCCTCGTTAAACAAGGCTTTTAGTGTGAGTTCATCACGCTGCACTGCGACCTGATCTGCACGAATTTTGAAATCACCCCAATCTGCGGCATGAGGATCAATCGTTAACATATCAATATTCAATGACACACCCGTGTGCCCAGCAAATGCCATCTCTGCCACAGTGGGAAATAAGCCACCATCCGATTTATCGTGATAGGCCCAAACCAACCCTTGATCAGCCAAGCTACGTACTGTAGTGGCAAAAGATTTAAGTAGGGTGGCATTCGAGAAATCAGGAGTCTCGGCCCCTACTTGGTTAAATGCATGACATAACACTGAGCCAGCCATACGCTGCTTGCCCTCTGCCAAGTCAATAAAAATCAAAGCACTGTCTGCATGGGTCCGTAGCTCAGGAGTTAATGTTTTACGTACATCCTCTACCTGACCAAATGCGGTAACAACCAACGACACAGGCGCAATCACATCACGGTCTTGACCATCTTCCGTTTTCCAAGCAGTACGCATGGATAGCGAGTCTTTACCTACCGGAATAGACAAGCCTAATTCCTGACACCACTGGCTAACGGCCGTAACAGTATCAAACAAGGCGGCGTCTTGCCCCTCTACCCCACATGCTGCCATCCAGTTTGCAGATAACTTAACATCATCAAAACTACGGATATCACTGGCTAGCAGGTTCGTGATGGACTCTGTGACGGCCATACGGCCCGAGGCTGGCGCATCAAATACCGCAATAGGACTACGCTCACCCATTGCCATGGACTCACCACGTACTTGCTCGTAATCCGCTAAGGTTACCGCACAATCGGCCACAGGAATCTGCCAAGGGCCAACCAACTGATCTCGGCTACATAGGCCACCTACACTGCGGTCACCAATCGTAATCAAGAAGTTTTTACTCGCAACGGTAGGGTGACGCATAACGCGCGTTACGGCTTCGTCCAAGGTAATGACAGGTAAGTCCAGCTCGCCTTTGATGGGTTCAGCACGTTTTACATCACGTAAGGTACGCGGCGCTTTACCTAAAATCACCTCTAGGGGCATATCGACTGGCGCGGGTGTCTGAGCATCTGCTTTTGCTTTCGCATGACCCGGAATCCCCTCGCCTAAAGTGACTCGTAGCTGGCGCTCTTCGGTAGCCACACCCACCACGGCCCATAAACAACGCTCACGCTCTGCGATCGCCTTGAAGCGCTCTAGGTCTTTAGCATCAATCGCTAACACATAGCGTTCTTGTGATTCATTACACCAGATCTCTGCAGGAGATAGGCCGGATTCCTCTAGGGGAACATGAGTCAAATCAAAAATAGCACCGCGCTCAGCATCATTCACAAGCTCGGGAAAGGCGTTGGATAAACCACCCGCACCCACATCATGAATCGCAATAATTGGGTTGTTTTCACCCTGCTGCCAACAACGATCAATCACCTCTTGGGCACGACGTTGCATTTCAGGGTTACCACGCTGTACCGAGTCAAAGTCTAGCTCGGCTAAATTCATGCCAGATGTCATGCTGGATGCTGCACCACCACCCATCCCAATCCGCATACCCGGACCACCTAACTGGATCAATAGCGCCCCCACAGGCAATGGGTCTTTGTGCGTCAGGCGATCATCAATCGCGCCCAAACCACCAGCGATCATAATGGGTTTATGGTAGCCCCAATGAGTACCATCAATGGTTTGCTCAAAACTACGCATATAACCTAGTAGGTTAGCGCGCCCAAACTCATTATTGAATGCTGCTCCGCCTAAGGGGCCTTCGATCATAATATCAAGGGCCGTTGCTATGCGTTCAGGGAAACCATAAGAATCCTTTTCCCACGGCTCTGCCATATCTGGCAAATGCAAATTGGAAATGGTATAGCCTGTCAATCCAGCCTTGGGGCGAGAGCCACGACCTGTAGCACCTTCGTCTCGGATTTCACCACCAGACCCAGTCCCAGCGCCGGGATGTGGCGCAATCGCGGTAGGGTGATTATGCGTCTCAACCTTCATGAGGGTATGCATCAATGCATCGTAGGACTGATAGCTACCTTTGGCTGCTGAGTCAGGCAAACTGGCGTGGAACACCTTGGCCTGACCACCATGCATAATGGCAGAGTTATCTGCATAAGCCACAATGGTTTTACGTGGTTGCGCAGCGTGAGTTTCGCGAATCATACCAAACAAGGTTTTGTCTTGGGACTCGCCATCAATCACCCACTGAGCATTAAAAATTTTGTGTCTGCAATGCTCGCTGTTCGCTTGCGCAAACATCAGTAATTCTACGTCGTGTGGATTACGACCTAGCTTTGTAAATGCATCAAATAAATACTCAACCTCATCCTCTGATAAGGCTAGACCCATATTTTGATTCGCATCCACTAAGGCTTGTATGCCTTGGCCTAAAATGTCCACTGACAACATGGCCTTAGGAGCTAAGTCTTGAAATAAGGCTTGTCCATCAAAGGCCTGATCCACCACACTTTCTGTCATGCGATCATGCAGTTGTGCCGCAATCAGTTGCAATTGAGCCTGATCTAATGATTTGGCACCAAGGAATCCTCGGCTTGGGTCTACCACATACCGAATACCGCGCTCGATACGACGTACTGTTTTTAAGCCACAATTACGTGCAATGTCAGTGGCTTTACTGGCCCAAGGGGACACAGTGCCTAAACGAGGAATAACCCGTAAAACCAACTGATCTTTTGTCTGCGATTTTAGATCATAGGCAGACTGCCCATCATCAAGCAGAGCCATCAATTGCTGGTTTTGTTCTAGAGTTAAGCCGCCATCAGCTGTCCAAACATAGTATTCGTAATAAGCCGCAATACCTTGGACTGGAAGATCTAAAGACTGAAAACGTTTAAGAAGACGCTCGCTTTGAAAAGCGGGCAAGGCAGAGGAGCCTGAGAAGTAGAGAATGGAGGACACGATGAGAGCCAATGCAAAAGTGTTATAAATGCACGCCATTTTAACCACAATACAAACAAACTGGGATTATTACGTAGTGCAAAAAGGAATTTTTTCACGTTTTCTCGATAAGCATGAGAAAAACGCCACAGCTTTATTCAAAATTTAATCGTCGTGACTCAAGTCAGTCACCTCATCGGGGTAAGAAACCTCTAGGATATCTAGCTCTTGTAAACCACCCGGCGTGCGTAAGGTCACCACATCCCCCTCTTGGGCTTTCAGTAGTGCGCGCGCCACCGGCGAGATCCAGCTAATTTTACCCTCTAGAGGTTCTGCCTCGTCTACGCCTACGATGGTAACGGTAAACTCAGTCCCATCCTGATCAGCATAGACGACAGTAGCCCCAAAAAAAACCCGGTCTTTGGTCGGTTGCAACGCCGGATCAACGACTTCGGCAATTTCAAGCCGTTTCGTTAAAAATCGGATACGGCGATCAATTTCACGCAATCGTTTTTTACCGTAAATGTAATCACCATTTTCTGAGCGATCCCCATTCGATGCAGCCCATGACACCACCTGCACCACCTCTGGTCGCTCTGTTTTAACCAAATGTTTAAATTCAGCGCGTAAGGCTTTATAGCCATACACCGTCAGATAGTTTTTTGTTCCTGCTGGCAAAGCAACAGCCTCGGGAACCAAATCATCATCCTGATCATCATTATCTTCTTTGACAAAGGCTTTACTCATTATTCACCTATCAACCTAAATCCAACGTTGCCATATGGGATGTAAGCCGGTAGGCAACGGCGGTAAACATCCCACATCAATACGCCCCTCTTTGGGGCCATGAAAATCAGAGCCACATGAGGCCTCAAAACCATAGCGCTTTGCAACCTGTGCGTATTCTAAATATTGCGCTGGCGCATGACTGCCTGTCACAACCTCTATGCCCTGCCCACCTAAGGCTTTAAACGTGTCAAATAACAGATCAAATTGCAAGGTGGTGTAATCGTACCGACCTGGATGAGCAATCACCGCCACACCACCCGCTTCGTGAATCCAACGTACCGCATTTTCTAAGCTAGCCCACTGCATAGGGATATAGGCAGGGCCCGTATCCCCTAAGTACGTCGCAAATACCTCTTTCATAGAGGCACAATGACCTTGCTGTATTAAAAAACGGGCAAAGTGCGTACGAGATACCAGCTCTGGATTACTGGCAAAAGGAATCGCCCCCTCGAAGGCACCTTCTATGCCTAAATCAGCTAAGGCTGCTGCAATTTTATGTGCACGCTGTGCACGCCCAGAACGTACATGAGCTAAGGATTGGATTAACTGAGGGTTATGGTAATCAATCCCTAACCCTACGATATGAACCGTTTTATTTAGCCATGTTACCGAGATTTCCACCCCTGGAATAAACTGCATACCTAGGTCGGTCGCCGTCTGTTGCGCCAAGGCCAAACCGGCTAATTCATCGTGGTCTGTTAATGCCCATAGGTTAACCCCGTGCTCATGGGCGCGTTGGGCGACTTGATCTGGTGTTAAGACCCCATCTGAAACGGTGGAGTGACAATGTAAATCTACGTTCATGTATTACTCCTGGAGCAGAAAGCGTTTAAGCACCGCAATCTGATCTGGCGACATGAAAGTCGGTGCATGCCCGACCCCCGCGACTTGGTAGAGCTGCGCTGAGGGCAAACGTTGTAGCATTTGCTGAGCGACCTCATCGGAAAGCAAATCCGAGGTTTCCCCACGTACAATTAAGGTTTCAGCCGGTAGGCTTTCATAGGCATCCCAAAGGATTTTCTGTGCTGCCTGAACTAAAAGTTCTGAAGCCGCCTCGTTTTGCTCAATGAATTGTCGTTTAAATGGGGTCGCTATACCTAAATCATACGTTAGATTCCACTGCCCATCTTGTTGGTGAAAGACGTAACGTGTCAGGTGCTCCCATTGCTCTTGGGTATGGGGGCCAAAGCTTTTCCACTGCTTTTTAGCATGCTCTACGGCTTGTTCAAAAGAATCAAAAAACAGCTCATCACCAATATAGTTACCAATACGTGCTAAGCCCTCTGCACTGATGACCGGCCCCACATCATTAAGCACCATACGCCTAAAGGGTACAGCCCAACTTGAATTTAAAATATGGTCCGTCTCCCAAGCATGTAAGCGCTGTAAATTGATTAAAGCTCCAGCCACCCCTAATCCAATGAGACCGCCCATTGACGTACCCACCCAATCAAGCGTTGTGGGTTGTAATCGTGCGATAAGCGTAAAAATATCGGCTACGTATTGGGGGACGATATAAGAATCAGGATCAACCAAAAAATCCGATTTACCTCTGCCAACGATGTCAGGACAAATAACACGGTATTCAGAGCTCAAGGCTTGAGCTAAGGCATCAAAATCGCGCCCTGTTCTAGTTAGACCGTGCACACATAGCAATACTTTTTTATTTGATGGATCACCCCATTCCCAATACGCCATGCGATGTACACCAGACGGGCTGGAACACACCACATAATCTAAACGCGGGCTAGATTGAACAACAGGGGTTGATACCATAAAAGTCTCCTTTGGCAATACAAGCAGCAATACGTGTCATTGTAACGCACAAGTGGGGCCATCGCCCCACTTTGCCCTCAAGCTTGTGTTGAGATTATTGGATTAAATACAGCTGCGGTGACTCTAAAATACGGCGTACCTCTTGAATAAACTCTGCCGCATGCAAACCATCCACAAAACGATGATCAAAGGAAGACGATAGATTCATCATGGTTCTAATCTGAATGTCACCATCAATCACCACAGGTTGCTGAACTTGTCGATTAACCCCCACTATTGCAACCTCTGGCGCATTAATAATAGGCGTAGCGACTATCCCACCAAGAGGCCCCAAACTGCTTAAGGTCAGAGTAGACTGGGCTGATAATGAACCTGTGCCTTGGCGAGCCTGTTCTGCTAGGGTCTGAATCTGAGCTGCCATTTGCCATAACGATAGCTGTTGCGCTGACTCTAAAACCGGCACCATCAAACCCTGCTCTGTTTGAGTTGCAATAGCAACATGCACATCTTGATACTGCTCTAGAGCATTATCCTCTGCGTTATAACGCGAGTTAATGGCGGGGTGTTTCTCTATTGCCAAACATAAAGCTCGAACTAAAAAAGGTAGCAAGGTCAAATGCCCTCTACTTTGTCCCCACTGCGCATTTAACTGATGCCGCCATTGTTCTAAAGCCGTCACATCGACTGCCTCTACATAGCTAAAATGAGGAATGTTTTGAGAGGACTCCTGCATTTTCTTAGCAATTTGACGACGTAATCCAATAATAGGGATGCTTTTAACCGACTTAGTTGCCCTGGGTGCTGCACTCTGTTGTAGTACCTGATCTACGTCAGCATGATGTAGCTGCGTTTTACCTAATTGTTGAGCTAGCTGCTGTAGGTCGATGGATAATTCTGCTGCGCGCTTACGTACTGCTGGCGACGCCTGCACCTTTTGTAATAAACGCTGCTGCGGTGTAGTCACTACTGGCATGAGGCTTGGCGTAGGCTCCGCCACTGTCTGCGCTGATATCTCAGGTTGTGTCCTAGAGGATTCACTAAGCAAGGCACTGGACTCGGATTCCAAGGTGGGGGTCTCATCAACTGCTGGTGACGCCCCATTTAGTTCCAATTGAATTAGGTCTGCCCCCACCGCCAGCACATCTCCGGCCTGACCACCTAAGGAGATAACTTGACCACTGACAGGCGAAGTGATTTCCACAGACACCTTTTCAGTCATAACACTGGCGACTTGTTGGTCCTCTTGGACTGTCTCACCGACTGCCACAAACCACTCGACTAACTCTACCTCGGTAATCCCCTCGCCAATGTCGGGAATTTTAATACTGTAATTAGACATATTTATAGCCCCTTCATGACATGTTGATACGCCTTAATAACGCGTTGAGGCCCCGGGAAATAATCCCACTCGTGGGCATGGGGATAAGGCGCATCCCATCCGGTGACCCGTTCTATAGGAGCCTCTAAACTATAAAAACAATGCTCCTGAACTAAGGCAGACAGCTCTGCCCCAAAACCAGAAGTACGCGTCGCCTCGTGCAATATCACACATCGTCCCGTTTTATGTACAGAGCTGACAATGGTCTCGATGTCGACAGGCCAAATGGTTCGTAAATCAATCACCTCTGCATCAATACCCGCGTCCTGCGCAGCCGCTAACGCCACATGCACCATCGTGCCATAGGCCAGCACCGTTACATCGGCCCCTGCACGGCGGATCACGGCCTTGTCTAATTCTGTCGTGTAATAACCATCAGGGACTTGAGCTAATTCATGATCGCGCCATGACTGTAAAGCTCGATCGTAGTAACCATCAAAAGGCCCGTTATACAAACGCTTCGGCTCTAGAAATATCACCGGATCAGGTGACTCTATTGCCGCAATTAATAGACCTTTAGCCTCTATAGGATTCGACGGCATCACAGTCCGAAGCCCTGCTATATGCGTAAAAATCGCTTCGGGGCTTTGGCTATGAGTCTGGCCACCGTAGATTCCACCGCCAACCGGCATACGTATCGTGACAGGGGCGGTAAAATCATTGACAGAGCGATAACGAATGCGAGATAGCTCAGATACGATTTGGTCCATAGCCGGATAAAAATAATCACCAAACTGAATTTCTACCACTGGGCGTAAGCCATAAGCAGCCATCCCTATGGCTGTGCCTACAATTCCGCTTTCAGAAATAGGCGCATCAAAAACACGCTGCGAACCATATTTTTTTTGTAGGCCTTCTGTGGCTCGGAACACCCCGCCAAAATACCCCACATCCTGACCATAGATAACCGTATTACTGTCTTGATCCAACATCACGTCCAACGCAGAGCGAATCGCTTGGAGCATGCTGAGAGATTGAGTCGTCATAGCGCCTCCTTGAACTGTTGTTCCTGTTGGAGTAGATGCCATGGCTTTTCAAAATACACATCATCGAACATGGCTTGGGCATGTTGACGATGGGCTTGCTCCATTGAGCCACCTATAGATTCGGCTTTCTTTTGTGCATCAAGCACTTGTTGATCCACCTGTTGCTGGTAGTCCTTATGCTCTGATTCTGACCATTGTCCTTGCTGAATTAAATAATTTTTCAAGCGTTCAATCGGACAGCCTAATGGAAAATGCTGCCACTCATCAGTAGGGCGATATTTGCTGGGGTCGTCTGAACTGGAATGAGGTCCAGCTCTGTATGTCACCCATTCTATAAGGGTTGGCCCCCCGTTTTGACGAGCCCGCTCTGCGGCCCACGCGGAGGCGGAAAGGCAAGCAAGAAAATCATTACCATCCACCCGTAACGAAGCAATACCAGAGCCAGCACCACGGGCAGCAAAAGTATTACCCGCCCCACCGGCAATCGCTTGGAACGTAGAAATCGCCCATTGGTTGTTCACCACATTCAAAATAACGGGTGCGTTATAGACCTGAGCAAAAGTTAGTGCCGTTTGAAAATCACCCTCGGCCGTCGCACCGTCTCCGATCCAAGAAGCCGCAATTTTTGTGTCCCCTTTAATCGCAGAGGCCATCGCCCAGCCTACGCCAATTAAAAACCGAGTCGCTAAATTGCCTGAAATGGAATAGAAACCAAAGTCTTTGAAGGAATACAAAGCAGGGAGCTGTCTTCCCTTTAGGGGGTCACAACTATTGGAGTACAACTGACACATTAAATCGGCGATCGGCATGTCTTGGGCCAGCAAAATCCCTAACTGTCTATAAGAAGGAAACTGCATATCGCCTTTATCCAGCATCATTGTTTGCGCCGTACTAATGGCCTCCTCACCATAAGACTGAATGTAAAAGGTCAGTTTTTTTTGGCGCTGAGCATGAAACATACGCGCATCAAAGGAGCGTATTAACATCATGGTTTTTAGCCCTGAAAGCAAGGGCTCTACTGCGGTATGCGTCGCCCATTCGCCCTGTGCGTGGCCTTGATCATCCAACACACGTATAAGGCCTTGGGATAAGGGCAATAACTCATCAACAGAGGCTAAGGGATCGGGGCGCGGTGCTGCACCTGCAGGCTGCAGATGCAAATAAGAAAAATCGCTGGGGGAGCCAGGTCGAGCTGGCGGCTCTGGAACCTGTAGCCGTAATGGTGTTTGTCTCATGGTTACCTCGTGAAAAATCTTGTGGAGATTTCAACTTGATTTGTTTATTTTATGTAGAGCCTTATGGGCCTTATTCCACTTTAACGCGCCACAAAAAATATGCAATGCAAGCACACCTAGTGATTACCCTTGTCATGTAATAGCCCTACCTGATTTTGCCAATAGCGCCCTTGATCTAAGCGTGCTACCTTGGTTTTCAAACCTTGAGAGCTAGAATGCACCACTATTCCCCCATGGAAATCAGTACGCAAAAACTGCGCACCGCCCTGCTCCCAACGTTGCTGCACCTCTGCATGAGGATGACCAAATCGACTCCACCATCCAACCTGCGCAATGGCAATTTGCGCCTGCATTTGCGTCACCCAGCCTAAGCCCGAGGACGTTTTTGAGCCGTGATGCCCCACCACTACAACATCGTGCGCCCCCAGTCCTAACTCGACTAACTGCTTTTCTTGGGCTAAACCCACATCACCCGTTAAGAGGGCCTGATGATGAGCTCCTGTAATTTGCAAAACACAGCTTTGGGCATTTTTATCTATTTTTTTGCCTTTATCTGCTGCATATAAGGTGGCGCTGGGCCAGACAAAAGAAAATATCACACCATCCACCTGCCAAGACTGCCCTCTCGCGCATGTACTCTGAGACAGGGGCAACGGTACAGACTGTTGCCCCAGCATGAGCAATCGGCTTTCACGCGCTATATGTTTGGTCAAATCAAATGAACTAAAGGACTGCTGAACAGGGAAAAAATGCAGTAGGCTACGCGTCCCGCCTACATGATCCAAATCAGCATGAGACAACACCAGCACATCAATCTGTGTTTTACCTAGACTGCGTAAGTAGGGCATCACCGTGCGCTCACCCTCATCACTTTGAGGCCCTCGTCGCACCCCCGTATCAAAGACCAACACTTGTTGTGCTGTCTCGATGACTACGGCACTGCCTTGCCCCACATCTAGTGCATGTAAACGCCATTCACCTGAGTCTAAAACAGGATCACGCCAAAATAACGTTGGCAAAATCAACCCCCAGCCTAACCATGCAAAAGGCAACGCCCTAGGAAGTAAAGCAATCAGCATGCCAACAAAACCTACTGCTAGGACCCAAGCAGGAGCTCGTGCCGCAGGTAAACTCGCCAAAGGATGCTCGCTAAGCCACACAGTCATCACCATATTCAGCTCTAACAAACCATGACAAAGCCACAACACACCTTGCGTTAGCCAATCAACGGGAGATAGGCTTAACAAGGCAAAGAATAAAGCCAGAGGGGTAATCAACAGCCCAATTAAGGGAATCGCGTAGGCATTCGATAAGGGTGATACCAGTGAAATTTCAAAAAACAAAAAAGCTAGCGGAGGTAATAAGGCAACCGTAATCACTAACTGCCAAATCGCTGCCAACCGCCACTGCAGCCAATGTGTGCGCCATTTACTCTGGCCTCCTTGCCAAATCGCATGTCCTGTCCAATGCGCGCAAAGCACCAATACATAAACAGCACCAAACGAAAGCCAGAACCCACTTGCCAAAATAGCCCATGGATCAAATAACAGCACGATCACGACTGCTGCCGCCATAATCTGGGTGATTGTCATAGGTAAACGCCATAGCAAGGTCACCACCGTCACCCCAAACATAATAAAAGTGCGTCGTGCCGGGACCTCCCAACCTGCCGTTAAGCTATACAGCCCAGCAATCAGTAAAGCCAAACACCCCGCAGCCACTGCAGCTGGTATATATTCAGTAAACGCCTGTCCTCTCCAACGAAGTCGTCGCCAAATCCAAGCGAAAAACAAAGCGCTCATCGCTGCCAGCAACGTCACATGACTACCACTAATAGAAACCAAATGCGTTAGGCCTGTGCGATTAAATACCTGCCAATCCGATGGACTAATACTGGCCTGATCGCCAATTGACAGCGCTAAAATCACACCACCCCAACGTAAATCGCGAAGGTGTGGCAACATGGTCTCGCGCAAACGATGACGCCATTGGGCTGCGGCTAAACCAATACTTCTGATCCGCGGGGTGGGGCTCAGTAGCTCTGGATCACCCCGTATCGCACCGGTCGCTCGAACCCCTTGAGCAAACACATACCCCTCATAATCAAAGCCGTTCAGGTTCCTAGCGCCATGCGGTGTTTTTAAAAAAGACGTGACTTTCCAAACTTGACCAGGTTGTAAAGGTGGAAAGTCATGTGCTTTGGGTTGTGCGTAGGGCCCACCCCACTCTTGGGAGCTCCAGCGTAAAGAAATGATCTCAGGCACATGATCCGGCTTAGCCTCTAAAACCCGTGCAACAAAACTGCGGCTCTCTGGCTGCAAGCGTACTAAGCTCTCTATCTGCACCACCAGCTTAAACGGTTTGTTTTCCTCTGCCACAGGTAATTGCTGCATTAACACGGACTGCGCCTGCCAACTCGCATTTACCCACCCAGCTATGGCAGCAGCAAAAATCAAACACCCGCAACGCAACCACACAACAGCGCGTAGCAAAACACTTACCACCAGCAGCCCCAACAGCCCTATCAAAGCAAGCCACAGCGTCCCCTCTGACCATAACTGCGCCATTAGTTGCACTAGCCCCGTACCCAGCATAAAAGCCATGGCCATTATTCGCCCCACCATACTCACCTCTTAGGTAGTGATAGGGCTTTACCATATAAAAAAAAACGCACCTATAGGTGCGTAAGGAGGGGATTTCTAGCATACGTAGTTTTACTGACCCGTATGCTTTTGATGCCACTGCGATAAGCGGGGCAAAACGCGCATAGCAGTGTGGGAGGTTTGTGCTTTCAATTCATGAATATCAGTTTGCCGCAAGTCTGCTAAAACGTGCGCAATAGCCGCAAGTTCTGCGGGGCGATTGTATTGATTTTGATCTGTTTTAGGGTCTAGCCAGGCGGGGGCAATATCGGGAGCATCTGTTTCCAATACTATATGTGCCAAATCTACCTCTGCTGCCAAACGACGGATTTGTTTTGCTCTGGTAAAGGTCATCGCCCCACCAAATCCTAAAGCAAAACCTAAACCAATAAATTGGTGTGCTTGCTGTAGGCTACCGTTAAAGGCATGAGCAATTCCCGTTACACCACGATAACGACGCAGATATTTTAAAATCAGGTCTTGCGAACGTCGCACATGTAACAGCACGGGTAAGTTAAATTGCTGAGCCAGCTTTAGTTGCTGATCATAAAAGTACACCTGTTTTTCACGCATACTTTCTGTGCATAACTCTGGCACAAAAAAATCCAAGCCTATTTCCCCTATGGCGACGAACTGAGGATCTGCCATGGACTGCTCAATGTGATGAGCCAATTCGTGCAAATCCGATTCTGTTGCCTGCGGCACATATAAAGGGTGTATACCCAGCGCATACGTCACCTCGTGGTGTTGATGTGCTAAGGATTGCACCGCAGAGAAATTGGCCCGCTCTACCGCAGGCACGACCAGATAATGCACGCCTTTCTGTCGTGCTGCCTGAACAAGTTCGATGCTGGACTCTGTATAAATCTCAGCGTCTAAATGACAATGCGTATCAATTAACATCCATGTAATATACCTTGATCCATCGATAATTGGCGATGAGCTAATGCTGCCAATGCAGGGTCGTGTGTCACAATCACAAAGGCAATACCAAACTCACGGTTCATTTTTTGCAATAAGGTGAACATCTCTTGAGCCGTTTCACGGTCCAAGTTTCCCGTTGGCTCATCAGCCAACACACAAGCAGGCTGCGTCACCAAAGCACGCGCCAACGCAATTCGTTGTCGCTCTCCGCCCGACAATTGCCCTGGATAGTGATGAGCCCGATGGGCAAGACCGACTTGCTCAATGATTTTCTCAGCCTCTGAGCGCGCCTCTTTTCGGCTCATGCGACGTACAATCAGGGGCATGGCCACATTATCTAAAGCCGTAAACTCGGGTAATAGATGGTGAAACTGATAGACAAAACCCAAGGACTGATTCCGAATTAAGCTGCGTTGCTTTTCATTCAGTGAGTCTGTAGGCTGCCCAGTAATTTCCAAGGTTCCAGAACTAGGCTTATCTAACAAACCCAACACGTGCAACAGGGTACTTTTCCCAGACCCAGAGGCTCCGACAATAGCGACCATCTCGCCTTTGGCGACGTGTAAGTTCACATCACGCAGCACCTCAACCCGATTCACGCCATCTTCGTAATGGCGTTTAACGTGTTGAGCATTTAGCACTAAAGAATTAGTCATGTCGTAACACCTGTGCAGGTTGTAAGCGTGATGCACGCCAGCTTGGGTAAATCGTTGCCAACAAAGACAACACTAAAGAGGTTATACCAATCACCACCATGTCACTTAGCTGCGGATTAGAGGGCATTTGACTAATAAAATAAATTTGCTGGGGCAAGAATTCCTGACCGGTTAGATTTTCTAAAAAGGGAACAATCACATCAATGTTATAAGCCACTAACGCACCTAACCCAACCCCAATTGCTGTTCCTAAAAAGCCAATAATGGCCCCTTGCACCAAGAAAATTCGGGCAATTTCGCGCGGCGTCGCACCCAAACTACGTAATATCGCAATATCGCTGCGCTTATCTTTCACCGCCATCACCAAAGAGGACAACAAGTTAAACGCGGCAACCGCCACAATTAACGTCAAAATCAAAAACATCATGCGCTTTTCCGTTTGCACAGCCGCAAACCACGTTTTATTATTTTGCGTCCAATCATTGACATACACCCCTGTAGGTAATTGACCGGCTAGCTGATACGCGACCTCTGGGGCTTGCTGCATATCAGTAATACGTAAACGTACTCCGCTATTCCCACTGTCTCTAAAGACTCGGGCAGCATCTTGATAATACACAAAGGCCAGACTCGCATCGTATTCATAATGCCCAGAAGAATACAACCCGACCACTCGGAACTGGCGCATTCTAGGCGCAAAACCCGCTGGAGAGATAGAGCCCTGAGGCGCCATCATCATCAAACTATCCCCCACCGTCACACCCAAAGAGCGAGCCAACTGATTGCCCAGCACAATCCCGAACCCACCTTCTTTTAAGGCGGACAAATCATTAAAAATCATTTGCTGTGCTAGATCTGACACTAAGTATTCTAAATCGGGATCAATACCTCGAATTTGCACCCCTGTTAACTTATCACCCCGCACTAACATGGCTTGAGATGCCACGAAAGGGGCTGCTCCGGTGACATGTGGATTTTGCTCTGCCTTGTCGGCAACTTGCCTCCAATTTGACAATACCTCTTGATGGCTTGCGCCACTCACATATAATTCAATATGCGGCAATACAGATAGCATGCGATCTCGCACCTGAGTCTGAAACCCATTCATCACTGATAAAACGATAATCAGTGCGGCCACCCCTAAGGCAATACCGGTCATTGAGCTAGCGGCAATAAATGACACAAAGCGATCCTTACGCTTTGCGCCTTTACGACTGAAGCCCGCCATGCCCGCATAACGCGCCCCTATCCAAAATTCATAAAACATAGACTGTGTACCGTTAATGACTGCTGCAAATTCTTATATTGTACTGACCGAAGGGCTACCGCCCGCTACGATTGCTGCTGAAATTATCAAGCAGCTCCCTCACTATGCCCCCACTTTACTCAATTACCTAGACCAGAGTAAAAGTGATATGACAGCAATAGACCTAAGTCAGTCACGTTGTACAGCGTTTGAGTATTGGCAAGTAAACCAAGCTCAGTTTTCCGCATCGACTGCAAAGCATAACGCAGCTTTAGCGCTTTTGTTAGCAGCACAACAACAAAATCTATCAAAACTGGCCTCCGATAGACCTTTTTGGTTAGTTGAGCTCGTGCATATTGCCCCCGCTAGAGACGGGGCAGCCTTAATCCCCGCAAAGGATCTATTAATTAGCCAAGAACAATCCCACGACTTACTACGCAGTGCTCAAGCCCTATGCGAAGGCACTCCCTTTCAGCTCAAACCTTGGTCCGCCACTCATTGGCAGTTACTTAGTGACTTAGACCTCCCCCTTTCCTTTGCGAGTAGTGCTTTGGTTAGTCGAACTACAGTTAACGATTGGTGGGACCAAGACCCGAGTAGTCGAGACTGGCGTCGATTTGTGAATGAAATTCAAATGCTGTATTTTGATCACCCCATCAATCAACAGCGCCAGCAACATGGCTACCCCCCTATCAATAGCCTGTGGCCTGTAGGGGGGCTTTGCCCGAATGCGTGGCAGCCTCAGCCAGCCAGTTCTGTGCAGGTTTTTACTGAGTTAAGTGAGCCTGCATTACGTCAAGACTGGGGGCGGTGGCTTGAGCAGCTACGCATGATTGATCAACAGCTTGCCCCTTTACTTGTACACAATCCCTCACTCATGTTAAGTAATACGACCCACTACC
>NZ_CANRIC010000028.1:0-25010 GCF_947630565.1 uncultured Paenalcaligenes sp. | reverse complement strand
AGAAGGTTTTTAAGAAAGCCTCGTTTGCCCGGTTGTAATTGTTCAGTTTTTACCGTTTTTCGCATACGTCTACCTTTTGATAAAGCAGAGTGAAACGATGTGTGTGTAGCAGTTCGTTTCGGATTTAGTTTAAGTATCATGCATTAGCTTATACCTAAAAACCCTATAGTCACTTGATACTTGTCAAGAACCGATTAGACATACTAGGAATTATCCGTTATAGTCCCTTTGTCATTGGGGAGTAGCCGCTCTGATCTTTATCAGAGGCTTAAGTCAACATACTTGATCCCACCGGATCATGGCCTAAGCAGCACACCGCCTGGCAAGACCTTTGACCGTATTGTTTCCATGTTGGCCGGGGAAACCATACGGTCAATTGTCTGCGAAACCGGCCAGGAGTCTATAGAAATGGAAGCATTATTCGTTTCAACCGGTATTGTGGCTTTGGCCGAGATTGGTGATAAAACCCAACTACTTGCATTTATTCTGGCAGCTCGTTTTCGACGACCTCTGCCCATTATTCTAGGAATTTTAGTCGCCACATTGGCGAACCATGCTTTAGCTGGCGCTCTAGGCGCGTGGCTACCTGGTTTATTCGAACCCACTACCTTGGCATGGATTTTAGCGATTGGCTTTTTGCTGATGGCTGGCTGGATGCTCATACCTGATAAATTTGATGAAGACGACGCTAAGTTAGCGAAATTTGGTGTGTTTACCACCACGCTAATTGCGTTTTTTGTAGCCGAAATGGGAGATAAAACTCAAATCGCTACGGTGGCTTTAGCTGCACAATTTCAGGCATTTGTTCAGGTGGTGATAGGAACTACCTTGGGCATGATGATTGCGAATGTGCCCGCCGTTTTATTAGGTGATCGTATTTCAGGCACAATACCTGTGCGCTTGGTGCATGCGATTGCCGCCTCGATTTTTGCTGTGCTTGGGGTGATTGCTTTGGGGCGCGCTATCGGTTGGTGGTAAGCCTTAAAGTGGATAATATCCCCTTAAAAATAGCTAAGCGTGGCATATTTGCTGCTAACTTGCTGTTTTTGTGTTGTAAGCATATATGCCGCAGGCATATTGCTGTATTATCTTACGTTTTTCGTGAAGTCGTCGTTTCTAACTTCGGTTAATGACGGGCTTCAGGCTTTTTTCAGTCCCTGCTGTGTGTTAGCAGGTGACTGGGATCCTTTCACCAAGGAGCGCTGTTCCTATGCAAGGCCTGCACCTTACCGCAGATTTATACCAATGTACTGGCGATCTTTCTATTTTCGTCGATGAAAACGCATTGGCCGCTCTATGTCGTCAACAGACAGAGCTTTCTGGACTCACCATTGTTGGTGATAAATGGGTAACGTTTCCTGAATACCAAGGTGAACCCGGTGGTGTGACAGGGGCGGTTTTATTAGCCGAATCTCATTTGGCCATTCATACATGGCCTGAACGTGGGGGCGTCACTTTAGATGTTTACGTATGTAATTTTAGTGATGATAACTCAGGCAAAGCACAACAATTGCTTGATGGAATTATTGCAGCGTTTAATCCAACGCAAATTCAACGTAATCAGTTAATACGTGGCGATCAAGATGCACCAAGCGAGCCAGAACTATTATGGGAAAATCTTAATCCAAATAGTGTGTATGGTTTTCGCTTTACGCGTCGTCTTCTATCTAAACAAACGGCATTTCAACAGTTGGAGCTTCTAGAGTCCGCTGATTTGGGTACAACCTTACGTTTAGATGGTTGTTTAATGACAGCAGAAAAAGAGGAGTTCTTTTACCACGAAGGGCTTATTCATCCTGCTGCCATGGCTCACCCTAATCCTCGTCATGCCCTTATCTTGGGTGGTGGGGACGGTGGGGCTCTAGAGGAATTGCTTAAACATAAGTCCATTGAGTCAGCCACGCTGGTTGATATTGATGGTGACGTCATTGCTGTTTCTAAAGAGCACTTGCTCTCTATCAATAAAGGGGCTTTAGATAGTCCTAGGGCAAATGTAGTGGTGGGTGATGGAGCTCAGTTTGTTAAAGAAACAGAGCAAAAGTTTGATTTGGTCTTTCTGGATTTGACTGATCCAGAAACGCCTGCCGGACCACTCTATACACCTGCGTTTTTTCAGGATTGTAAAAAGGTATTAGCCGAAGGTGGTGCTATGGTGATTCACCTAGGTGCTCCTTTTTATGAACCCGAGCAAATCACACGCTTAAGTTCTGAGTTGAACTCAGTATTTAAACACGTGAATGCTTATGGCTTGCATATCCCTTTGTATGGTGCTTATTGGGCAATGGCTGTGGTTTCTGATCATTTGCAGCCAGCGCAATTGGGTGTAGAGCAGGTACAACAGCGGTTAGTAGAGCGAGAGATTGATGACTTGCAATACTATAACTCTGCTGTGCATGGGGCATTGTTTGCACTGCCCAACTATTATCAAAAACTATTACCACGTTAATGGGTAATAGAAGCTAAATAAAAAGCTCGCTATAGTTAGCGAGCTTTTTTACGTTTTGCCAGCCTAGCGTTTAGGAACGATGATCCGGTTTGCCTTGGTGAATACGAGCGGCCAAAATGTCTACATAAATAGACTCAAATTGTTTGGCAATATTTTCCCAGCTAAAATCCAGAGCCAATTCATGGCCTTGTTGAGTGAGCTGTTGTGTTAAGACTGTGTCAGTTAATAGGCGCTGTATCGATTGGGTTAATTCGGTTGCATTATGGGGGTTTTGTAGCAAGAGGGCATGGTGCTCATGGGTCACATAATGAGCAAAACCACAATAGTTGGCTTGGCTCATGATCACGGGAAGCTGATGACTCATTGCCTCTAAGGGAGCCATACCAAAACTGTCATTAAAGGTGGGGTGCAAACATAGATCTGCAGCCTGATAGTAGGGGTTAATGTTCTCAGTTTGGGGAATAAAGATAATTCGCTGTAGAAGCTGCTGTTGAGTTAGCTGACTTTGTAATTGTTTTTCTACTGAGTTAGGAGCACCAACAACAAGTAACTTGATATGGGTAGGCAGAGTTGCCAGGGAGT
Source organism: uncultured Paenalcaligenes sp. (assembly GCF_947630565.1). Classification (NCBI taxonomy): domain Bacteria; kingdom Pseudomonadati; phylum Pseudomonadota; class Betaproteobacteria; order Burkholderiales; family Alcaligenaceae; genus Paenalcaligenes; species uncultured Paenalcaligenes sp. Next base: position 21,982 of record NZ_CANRIC010000028.1, on the reverse strand, counting down.
CTAAGATAGTAGATAGCCCTTTGTTAAGCGGGTTTCTGGCCACCTGGATGCATACGATATCTTGCTGTGAAAAGCCCAGTTGTTGACGGGTTTTCTGCCTTACATTTTGGTCCTTGTTAGGGATGTAAACGCCTGGAGTAATCACATCAAAAGGATAATTAGTTTGATATGCTTTTTGGAGTTGTTGCTTTAATAGTTCCGATACCACTACGGTTCGACGTGGGGGTTTGAGGTGGACGCGTTGTTTTTCTAGCCATAGATACATTTGTATACGAGGGCTAATTAGGTTGGTTATTTTTTTTATTGCCGATCGAGCACGGGTCAGCCAATGATAGCGAACGGATTTAACGTGTAGAACGTCAATATCACCGACCCAGCCATTTACGTGGGAATGAATGAGATCGTAGCCAGCTTCTGAGCATAGCTGGGCGGCAGCCTTGGCAAAGAGGTAGGTACGTACCCAACTAGGCCAGCGCTCTGAGAGAGCAATGATTTTATAGGGCAGATTGATACCACAAGCCGTTGAGTATTCACGGGTAATGACGGTGATGTCATGACGCTTGGATAGTTCTTTCATTACATCTACGCCGTAAGCCTCGGCGCCACCATATTCATGACCAAACTTATAAGTAATAAACGCAATACGTAAGCGAGGGAAGCTCATTTTTTATAACGCTTTTTATGTTCTAGTTGAGTAAGGCATTTTTGTAAAAAACGAAAAATAGTCGTAGAACGGGCCACCGTTATACGCGGCAAGGCAAAGGGATCATCGGTAGGCAGAGCTAAACCACGTTCAGTGGTGGTGGCATTGCTATAACCGCTATTGCGTACCCAGGTTTCAATTTGAGGGGTTTTGTGACCGTAGGGATAACAAAAAGCATTGACCTCAGTTTGTAGTTTTTGCTCTAGGTCTGCTTTTGACTGTTGAATTTGTCGCTGGGCTTCTTCGCTATCTACCTCTGGAAGGTGTACATGGTCTAGAGTATGAGAGCCTATTTCATGGCCTGCCGCTACCCATTGTTGTAATTCGGCCAGAGACATGAGAGTAGAGCTAGGTACCCCTTTAGAATGGTCCCAAAAATTGGAGCCTGCAAAGTGATTGCTCACGATGTAGTTGGTGGAGGTAAAGCCTAGTTCGTTTAATACTGGAATGGCATTTTGTAAAACGTTTTGATAACCATCATCAAAGGTAATTCCTACGACTTTTCCGGACTTATGGCCTTGTAAGTAGGGCATAAGGTCTTGCATGGACAACCCCGTATAGCCAAAGCGCTTTAACCAAATCATTTGGCGTTTGAAATCGCGAGGATGAACGGTAAGTCCTCTAAAGGGCGTCCCTTTAGGGGCAGGCTCGCCAATTTGGTGATACATCAAAATAGGAATCATGACGGTATGTAGTAATCAATGAGAAAACTATTCTACCACTTGACTAATCGTACCACCGTCTTTGGAGTTGAATAATAGCCTCTAGCAATCCACCGTAAATAATTTCGCAGGACTCAGCCAGCATTAAATTCATAGGTAGGTCAAAGTTTTCGACTAGATTTTCATTTTGATCTAGCCATTTATTTTGTTCTTCATCTAAATAAATTGGGCCATAGAATTTTTTGACTTGGTCGAGTACGGTGGTGGGGCCATCTACGTATCCAATCACAGGTAAACCTAAGGCGATGGCAAAGCCTACTTCGAATGCTGTACCCGAGTCTGCTTCGGCACCGCGAAAAGGATTTAAATTAGCAAGCACTGCATCAGCTGATTTAATCAGCGCTATGTTAGCGTTGTAAATGTCTTTGGCTGTGGTTTGGGCTGCGTCTGCAGGATGCAAAGGTTGAAAACCATGTGCAGTACATAGTTTTTTATGCTGCTCGCTGAGTTCAGTGGCATTATGGGCAAAGACATCAGGGCCGGCTAAGTACACTTTTTTCATGGCATGTTCCTTTTGACTGAGAATAGCCCTTAGTGTAACGGGATTAAAAAACGCCTGCTAGGCAGGCGTTTTTGGTGTTTAGTGGATGGCTTCTTGGCGAGAGGCCACATGATGTACATCTTTGAGGCGGAATCGAAAGCGAATTCGATTTCCTTTAGTACATGCAGCGTCTGCTGTATAAGTAGTGCAACCAAAGACAGGCGAGCTGTAAATGACTGTGCTAGCAATTTTTGGGCCATCTTTAGGCTGTAAATAGACGACGTCGCCTAAACGAATATCCGTTTTATTTAGTGTTGCGTGATCTGGACGCGCAATAAGATCTGTTGGGTAAATTGTTTTCATTATATGGTTCCCTTTTTGGGTTGTTTTTATAAGTATTTATCAATGTAGATAAGAACGTCTGTCTGATTCTAAAATTATATAGACGTGATATGTACAGAGTATTACAGCAACGTGAGAGTTGTTTGCTGTAAGATTTAATAATAATTATTATTTTTTATTGGGGCTATAAGATATAACCCCTACGTAATAACCCAGTATGGGTATGGCTATGATGGATGTCAAGATGTTTGTCAAGCTAATTTGAAAGTGAATGTAAACATCAAGCCTAGTCGTGGCGTATATCTTTTTCTGGATAAAGAAGCTCAAAATCGTCTTCAGATAGTAAGTGAACTTTACCATCAAAACAAACACGATGACGGTTTTCTAGACCGGGCAGCTCCGCGGGACCCATGTATCTACCTAGATGTTGATGCATAGAGTGAGTGGCATTACAGACCCGAACTTCTGCGCCAAGGCGAATAGATTGCTGATTCATGATAGGTCCCTATTGACGGAGTTAATTATTTAGTAATTATGCATAGTTTAGCAGGCTGCATCGGCAGCGACTTCTTCAATTGAGTTACGCAGTAATTCGTTAATGCGACTAGCATTACCCGAGCTATAAATACGTCCCCCTGTTGCTTCTGCTACACAGTTCGATAAACCAAAACCACTGATATCAACGACATTGGCACGTAATCGAGGTTTTTCTTTGGCGATATATTCCGCTACCTGACAAATATTCATTCCGCAGCCATCTTCGCCATCAATAAATAAGACAATAATTCCATCATTATTAACACCGTCCATTTGTTGAGCGGCTAAAAATAGGGCTTCCGCTGAGGGAGTGCCAGCTTGTGGTTCTAGGTTGTTAATTGTGCTTAAAAGACGCTGACGTTGGGTGGGGCTAAATACGCCGTGATTTTGAATACTCTCACAGGTGTTGAATGTGAGCAACCTAGCAGAGATATCGGGGTGTAAGTCATTAACCATGCCACGCAATGCTGTTTGCGCGACACTAAATCGGCTTGGCCCGGTGAGCAAACGCTTTGCTCGATCCAGCTGCTCTATGGTTTCTATATCTGTGTCATAAAACCATTCCTCATCTTGTAGACTAACACCTATATTTAGGCTCATTGAGTGAGAGGTATCAAAAACAAGTGTAAATTCAGGTGGTTTTTTAGTGTTTGCTGCACAGGCATAGTTATTGGATGCTGGTGCTGGGACTGTAATAGGAACAGAGGCGATAGGAGTCAGGTCTGATGTAGACGTGGGTATAGGGTCTGCAGCAACCGGAGTTGAAATCGGCTCAATAACAGATTGTGGTTGCTCTATGGCGGTAGCTAGTGGCTCAGTTGTGGCGGGTTCCTTTTTACTGAGCCACCACCAAAGTAAAGCCCCTAATAAAAGCAGGATTAATAAAAGTAAAAGTAGCCATGGCCAAAGACGTTTGGATGTAGGGGCCGTAGCAAGGGGGACAGCAGCAGGCGTGATAGCAACGGGCTCAGCCTCAGAGGCAGGGGGATTTAACCAGTTAATTAATACAGGTTGCCCGTCTACGGCATAGAGGTCATTAAGGTTAGGAGCGGCAGTAAAAGGGCGCAGTAGTTCAGCTTGGCTTGATTGCCCTGTTTGCTGTAAATGGGCTTGTAGGCTACGAATCGCTGCAGTTTTTTCTGTAAATAGAGTGCTTATTTGCTCTTTTTCTAGATCAGATAAGGACTCATACCGTTGAATTTGTCCTGTTTTAGTACTTAGCCAGTCTAGCGCTGAGCTGGGGTCAGTGTTGACTAAACTAGGCGTGGCAAATAACTGCACAATACTAGCAGGCAGGTGTTTCTGTAGCAGTTGCAAGGCTTCTGTAGCCTGTTGCAACTGTTCAGGTGAGTACTCGTTATTTTGTAGACGGGCTAGACGTAACATAGTGTTATTTATTCATATCCTAAACTAAGCTGTAGTCGCTGTAACTGGCGCTGCAGCTGCAGTAGCTCCTCTTGTTTTTTTGCTATAGCAGCTGGGTTATTAGCCGGTGTAGCCTGAGCTGCGTGAAGTTTAGCTTCAACTTGGTTAATTTGTTGCTGGATAGTAGCCTGATTACCGTGTTTAGCCTTGACCTGATTGAGTAAAGCAGACAACGATTGATTTAGCTGTTGGTTGCGTTGCTTTTGTATTTCTAGCGAGGCTTTTGTGTCTTGTTGCTGCAATGAGATTTGATCATAAATTTGCTTGAAATGAAGGTTTTCATTTCTTGCTGCTATTAACGCGTCTTCATTATTGCTAACAGTTGCTGCATACCCACCGCCCCAATCACATTTCATTTTGGTAAAAAAACCCGCTTCTTTTTGGCTTGGGTCACATTCTGTAGAGGTGCCATTTGGCCCAGAGGTTGTTGCACATCCGGTCAATGCAAAAACCAATAGAGATACTATGATTTTTTTCATATTATTATCCTAGTTTAATGGCGTTACGTTGGTCATAAAGGCTAGCTACCTCGCTTTGGAGTACGTTAATTTTGCTGCGCATGTTGGCGATATCTTTATCTAGTTTTGCTACATTATTCTTATTGGCGCCATCGCTACGCTCTTGCTGTGCCACTTTTTCGTATTCTTCTGCTCGTTTTGTCATGTTTGCTAGATCACGATTCATGACTTCAATATTTTGATCAATTTGAGCTAGCTCGGTTTTAGCTTTAGCCTCGTCCATTTGTTTGGTGGCAATTTGCTTTTGAATCTGGGCTAGGTGACGCTTATCATCTTGAATAACGGCATAAGCGGTTTCTGTACGAGCCACTATACGCTGAGTGTCGGCTTGAACGTCAGAGGTAATGGCTTTTAAACGCTCATTGGTATTGGCGTATTCAGAACGTCGTTGATCAAGGTAGTAGTTACCACCCATGGCTACACCACATGCAGCAATGCCAGCCACAAGCATGCAGGCGGGTTTGTTACCTGCATTAGAGGCTAAACAGGCTAAGGCAGCGACCCCAGCACCTGTCGCACATGCCTGAAAGCCAGACTTGCTAAAGAACTGAGCATCCGAGCCAGAGGTTAAACGAGGGTCTGCCGAGGCACCCCCTAATAGACCACTGCCTGTGGAGGCACAGCCAGACAGAATTAAGGTCGCACTTAATCCGAGGGCAACTAAAAGTGCAGATGGCTTCAATAAGGTAAAGGACATGGTTTTTTCCTAAGAGTTAATTGGCTGCGATACATTGGTCTAACCACTTATCTGTATCGATTTGCTGGTTTTTTAAGTAATTTTCTTGGTGTTGCCAGTAAATTTTGACAAAAGGTTTTAGATTGCTAATTTGCTTATTACTCTCTAGGTTTTCATAGAGGATAGGCACTTGTTTTTTGATGAGATCAGAGCCATACAGTAGAGCTGAGTCGATTAGACTGCTGGCGTAATAGCGCTTTACACCGCTAAGCAAGGCGTGCTGTTCTTGGAGTTTTTCTGCTCGTTGCGGGCAGTGGTCATCAATTTCCTCACCAGGGCTACAGATATTGTCATAGTTTCGCTGTAGGGTTTGAGTATATCGACCATCATCTTTTAATTTAGTACATAAAAAAGCACCTAGATTTAAGCTCGCTAAAATAGCTTGATCTCGGGCCTCAGCTTGTTTTTCATTGCTAGCGCGTAACTCATTCTCTAGGTCTTTGAGTTGTTTTTTTAAGGATTCATCTACAACGGTAGTACTCAGGTTTTGTAAAGTCTGTACCGCTTGCTCAGTGCCTTCGTGCTCAGTGCCCCGACCTAGTTGTTTCCATTCGGCTGCGATGTGGTTAACGCGATCTCTAGAGGTGAGGGTTGGGGCGACCAGCACAAAGCGCATGCCAGTTGTTTTGGCTTGTGTATGTGAGTCATTTTGGTAGTAGGGCTGCTCTAAACGGGCCGCAGTTCTTATAGAGCTTTGGGCTGTTTGATAGTTGCCCCCTCGCACCACAATGCCCCCGGCTTGTCCATGTAGGCGATTTAGTTTATTGACACGGAAAGGTTCGAGCATCATTTCATTCGCATTACCCAATATGTCATGAAGGCCAAGTGGATTAGCTTTGAGTAAACCTACGACTTGTAATTTGCCATTTGACGATTGGCTGCCAGAAAACCACTCGTACTCATTCATGCCTTCTGGCATAGGGTAACGGGCATCTCTGAAGGCGGCTGAATCCACCGCACTGCCTCCACGTGCCGCAAATTCCCATTCTTCTTCTGTGGGTAAGCGTACAAAGGCTTTTTCTCCATCTTCGATGGGAAGCTGCTCGGCGGCGTGCTGTCTGAGCCATAGATTATATGTATCAGAGAATTGAACCGCACTCATCCAACTGTAGGAGACGGCGGGTAAACGTAGTTTCATGCTGGGTTTTGGGCAGCTATCAGCCATAACGGATTGATATTGCAGCTCCGTTAGCTCGTATTTAGCGATGAGATAATAACGTTTATGGTTTTTCTCTGTGAAACTACCTGAAATATAAGCTGGTCTAGATTGTTCTATGTAGCCCCACTCCTCGCTGTCTTGTCCTAGCGTGATTTGCTTGTCATCAAGAAAAGAGTTTTGTGCTAAAGCGACTTTTCTAAATACCATCGACCCTTCACAAGGCATAGGAAGAATAATATCGTCTTCTAGTGGAGCTGGATTGTAATATTTTTCATCCCATGCAGCCTGTGCTGGGGCTGTGAGTGCTAGAAAAAGCAGAGGACTTATTTTCTGGAAAAAAGGGTTAAAGTTCACGAAGGCTCTCCGCTGGTTCAATCCGCATAGATTGAATAGCACCGATTAAGGCGACGATAAAAGACAAAAGGCTGGTGATTGCAAAAGCCAGGCCTAACTGTTGGTAATTAAGATAGGTGGAAAAGGCTGCTGTTTGGTTATGCGTTCCCAAAGCTGTATTAAAAATAGAACTGCCTAGAAAATAAAAAACAAGAGCCGATATAAATGAAAAGGTAGTGATAAAAAAAACTTGGATAGTTATATACGATACAATATTTTTTTTATTAAAACCAAGTAGTCGTAAAGTGGAAATTAATTGACGTTTTCTATCGATGTTAGCTAAAAAAGACCCAGTTAATGATATGCATCCGCCAACTAATGCCGTTCCAGCTATAACTGTAAAAATTAAGCTAAGTACTTGATTAATAGTAAGCATACTTTGAATGGCTGATTGTTGACTATGAGTATTGATATGTTGTTGTTCTAACCATTCACTTAATTGCAGTACATCGCTCATATTATTAGCATAAATGCGTACATTAGCAAATTGATGTTGAGTGGGGACTGGATCTACAACTATAAAGTCGTCGTGTATGCCATCAATAAAATACTCAATACCTAATAAAAATCCCATGGGAACAAATGTTGCGGGTCTAGGATAGTCTTTGGGCTCTAAGATATAGTCAATCGTAGATTGGATATAAACAAATTTTTTTATACCATTGGAGGTTCTGGCTAACCTGAAAAAAAGAGGGTCTCCTATTTTTGCATTCAGTTTCTGCGCTAAGGCGTAGCTAATAGCGACATGCTCTGCATCAATAGAGGCAAGGTGCTTTCTTAATAACGGATCGCCGGGCTGAGTAGGAATAATTTCACTGTATAAATGATCTTTAAAATTATTCTTTGCTGCTTGTTCTGTTTTAAAAACTTGGGCTTCAGTATTGAGTGAACGAGTTAGCCCAATCGCAAAGCTCACATCCTCTCTTTCTTGTACTGTTTGAATCCAACTTAGATCTAAACGGTGTGTATTACCTTGGGTTTTAATCTCTAAGAGATCAGGTTTTTGAGTTAGGTCATGCTGTAACTGAGTAATCACACCATGTTTGAGTCCAAACAATAACAGTAATGGAGCAATAACAGCGACCAAGGCGGCGATGATGCATAAGGATACGTTGCGATCATGCCAGAGATCTTTGAGAGCAAGTTGCCAGCAAACATTAAACAAAGTGGCATACCCCCGGGGTTATTTGAGCCTGAAGCTGAGCTAAACCAAATTTCCTAACTAGTTCCCAGTCATGTGAAACCACTAATGCACTCATTTTGAGAGTAGTAACTAGTTGAGTAAATAGCTGAAATAGAGCCTGAGCATGTATGGGGTCTAAGGCAGCAGTTGGCTCGTCAGCCAATACTAGCTGTGGCTCATGGGCAATGGCTCTGACAAAAGCAACTCGTTGCCTTTCTCCTATAGAGAGAGTGGCAGGTAGCTGGTGTTGTAAATGTTGAATGCCTAATTGCTCAATGGCATATTCTATTGACTCACTAGAGCGAGATTTGCCAAGAATACGACGAGGCAATTGAATATTGTCTTGTACTGATAAATAGGGAATAAGTCCCCCATTTTGTAAAATAAAGCCTATTTTTTCTGCTCTTAATTGAGCCACTAAGGATTCAGGCTGTTGCTGCCATTGTGTTAAAGAAACCGCTGGCAAGCCTAGATCATAACGCGTTAGCTGTGTGGGTTTTAGGAGCAAACCTATGGATTCTAATAGCGTGCTTTTGCCACAACCACTAGAACCAGTAATCGCTATGATTTGTCCTTGCTGTAATTGCAACTCATTTAAAACCACGGTGTGAGCTTGTGAGCCCCCACCGCGTTTGATGACTAGGTTTTGTATATGTAGCATTGTCTAGGGCATCATTTCCAAGGGCACGGGGTAGACAAAATCCCGAGCATCACTGTCTGGCGCTAAGCTTACCCAATGATCCGTATCGGCATGATAATCACGGTAATGACGCAGCTTAGTATTAATGGTACGAATGAATTTCTCTTGGGTTAAAGCATCCCAGTTTACCCATGTGTCCTCGTCTAGACTTAGGACTTCACTTTGATAGGGCAGGTCCTCTAGGTATTCACCCATAATGCCTAGTTCAGCCAGCTTGGTATTGTCTTTATCAAAGACTTGGTTTGGGTCCGTACCCATTGTGGCCGCAATGGAACGTAGCTGCGCAAACATATCGGTCGGAGCAATTAAGCCTTCATTAGCGGCGAGCATGACCTTTTCTAAAATATCACGTAGATCACTAAGCTGTGCCTTAGTAAGCAATACACGTACATCGGTGGTGGGGATTTGTTGCTTGATTAAGTCTCTATCGCTAATCCAAGCTTTAAATACAGGCGGAGCCTGAGTGCCAGTGGTTGAACCCAAGTAGGCTAAACGCATGGCATGCCCAATGGTGCTGGCTTGCTGCTGTATAGGATCTAATTTATCGTTTGCCTCGGCAAAGCTCGCGCTGCCTATGGCTTCTTCACCCATATAGGCCGCTTTGACTTGATTGGTAATGGCTTCGGCTAAGTTATCTACCATTTTCCCAAAAGCGGTTACGTCACCGGCATTGACGGGATAGTACAGGTTGTCGCCTGTTGGGGTGAAAAGTGATAAATCACTATATTGGCTTTCGGCTTTTGCATGATCATGTGAGCCTTGAGGGGTTTTGAGGTGTAGCGTATAGATGGCAATGCCTCGTTTACGCGCCTCCTCTCGAATCTGTTGAGCTTCTAGTTGAGTGGAGGACAGAGGACTGTCAGTATCTAATGCACCAGAGTCGGTGATTAAGATAATATATCTGGCACCGAAATCTCGCCATTGCACACTATTAATGGCTTCCATCATGCCTGCATAGGTGTCTTCATTCCAACTTGCGGTAGAGGCTGCGGCTTGTTTGAGATCTTTGATTTTCTCTAAGAAATCCTGACCACTGGTGACCTCTGTAGGATTTGCATAAACACGTGTTAAATACTCGATTTTTGGTGTTGCTTCGATACTATTTCGATAAGAAACTAAACCGAACTTAACTTGTTTACTTAAGTTCTCTGCCTCAATTTTGTCATAAATATTGCGTACTGCATCCCGAGTACGTTCAATATAAGGGTCCATTGAAATGGTGGAGTCGATGACAAACATAACTGCAGCATTAAATGCTTTTAGTTGACTGTTTGTGCTTGCGTTGGTGCTATCTACATCAGAGGTGGTTTTTTCACTAACAGAGGCCACATTTAAGATGCGAGCCCTAAACCCAGACTCGGTCATGACTTCTTCACCACTTAAAATGGGTAAGAGGTAAAACTCTTTTTGTAGATCAACGAAATACTCTGGCTCTTGAGCTAGGACGCTATCGGTTTGCTCTTGTTTTGTTAATTGATCTCGTAATGGCACGACTATGCTTACGGGATCTGGGGCATCCAGAATTTCCTCTAAAGTGTCACGCTCTTTAAAGAACATGAGGCGATCACGATTTGCTGGATTGGTAAAAGCAAGACTGAGCTGTATCTTCCAGTCAACAGTACAGCTTTGATTTAACCAGCCAATTGTTTTGCCTAAACTGTCAGGGCCTACTTTAATCCAGTCATTTTGACGTTCGTATACATAAAATCGACTGAATGCCGGTTGCTCTATACCAGTGTCTTGATTCGGTTCAGTGTATAGGAGGCAGCCAGGTGTAGTGAGTACGCGCTGGTGCAGGGTTTGTTTTCCCTCTTGTAATAGAGGTGCTGCTGTTTGAGCTGTAACCGCTCCGGCCCATAAAAAGGCGGCGCTGAACAATAAGGGGGAGAGATTCTTAATCATTGATTTAGTTCGTCTAAACGTTGCTTGGCCTCAGCGTTGTTTGGTTCATTCGCTAAAATGGATTCATACCAGTATTTAGCAGTTGCTGCGTTGGGCTCTGGAAAGCAGTCTGACTTTTCATGGAATTTAGGATCGTACTCTTTGACGTAAGCAGCTGCAATCACACTGTCTCCGCTTTGAGAACGATTGGCATACAGACGTTGGGCAATAGAGCAGTGCCCTGATGTTTTAGCTTGATCGATAATTTGTAGTAACAATGCACTGTCAGGCTTATCTTTTAAACAGGCTTGAATAAACTCCACATCGGATTGACCCGTCATTTTGCTTGGGTCACAGGCCGTCACTGCGGCCACAGCCGGTTCAGTAAGGGCAGTGGTGTCTGAGTCTTTATCTCCCTTCTTGAGCCACGACCAAACAGCGAAAGCAATGCCCGCTGCGACTAGCAGTAAGAGTAAGGCCAGAAGTAAGCCTAACCATTTCTTGCTCTTAGGCTGAGCTGCTGTAGAGGAGACGGCTATAGGCGGAGGAGTCTGGGTTACGTGCTCATCAGACTTAAACTCTGATACTGCCTCAGGCTCAGGCGTCGGCTCTTGGGTGACAACAGGGGCTTGTTCAGTCTGATGAGCTGCCAGCGATACGTTAGCTGGATGAGGGGCAAACATGGCGGAGCGTTTGGCTGTTTCGCTTTTCGCATTGGAGGGCAAAATAGAGCTGTCAGCATGAAAAAGTAGCCCTCCAGATCGTTTATAGCCTGCCTCATCCCGTAGTGTAATGGCGTAAGTTGGACTCTGAGAAGAGGCCTCAAGCAACGGATCAATAATGTCAGAACCAAGTTGAAGCTGTAACTGTCCATTTACTTCTTGGAAACCTGTCAGTACCCACTCACAAGAGGTCGCCTCCCAAACATTGACCGTGTTCTGAGCGGTTTGTAGATACTCATTTGTATTCGAGTTTTGGACGGTTAAATACAACGGGTTTTGTTCGCCTTCCCAGTTTTTTGGCAGACGAAAAAGAGCATGTCCAGGTTCGTTGTTAGTGGTAGGGACCAACTTAATAATAAGAGGAGTGGACATTAAATAGCTCCGATATTGCGTAAAATAGTGCCAAGCTGGGCATTCTGCTCAACAGAGATCTCTCTGCCTGCACTATGGCCTGCATTTTCAATAATTAAATTATATAAAGCCACCATCCAGTGACCTAAAAATAGGGTGTAGGGGGGCATAGCTGTATCAGGTAATTGTGGGATTTGTCCCGCAGGTAAGGTCGGGTGAAACTCAAATAGCGCTTGGTCTTGAGCATTTTTTGGTCTAGAGGCGCTGGGCTCAGTAATATATCCCAAATACGCAATGAAATCTTGAATAGCAAGTTGCGCATTCAGCACATATCGTTGAGCAACTTGTTCCCGACGAGCGTTGTCCTGCGTTCTGACTAGCACTTTCTCTTTAATGAGCGTAGCAAGGTCTTTACGTGAGCTTGCTGTAATTAGCTCTTCAATTAAGGCGGGGACTACTTGCTCGTGATTTGGGATGCTTAAGCTTTGTAAGGGGGAGTCTTTAAGACTGAGTTGACGTAGATGTGCAATCCAAGCTTGATAGGCAGCATTGGCAAATAGTTGCTCATGGCTTTGGGCTGCTTGAGTGGTATGGGTTGCTGGCTGAGCTAAATTAATGCCAATATCGAAACCTCCAAAGTCCATCATTGGAGCCGGGCTTGGTTTTGGAGTTTCGGCAGCATGCTGGGAGTCATAATCACCACTCAGGAACAGATTATGTACAGTGGCATCAGTTAAGCTGAGCTGATGCATAAGTTCAGCGCCTTGCTGATACAAGACAGGCTGTAAATTTTGTAAAATTAACTGTGCTTTTTCACGTTGTGCGCCTTCTGCATCATCTGCATCCTTGTGGTACCACTGACCTAAGCTGTTTTTGATTTGGGTATGGATTTGGATTAATTGCTCTTGAATGCGTTGAAGTTTAAAGCTTGGATCAGCAACTTTGTCTATACCTAGACCTAGTCGAGTAATACCACCATCATTAAGAGCCATCATGGCATCCCATGCTGCTGCTGGGTCTTCTACGTGAGTTTGAACAGAGCTATTAGTAATAAAGCTATGTCGTAATTCGGCAAGAGCATTTTCCGAATTAGGGCTAATATTCAATTCGTTTTTTTGAGCATCTAAGTCTAAAAAAGTACTATCTAACCGAGGTTTCCTCACTAGGAATGCATTGTTAAAGGCTTTTTTGTCCCAGTTTTGCATCCAATCAGATTTACCAAAACGCTCTAACATCGTGATTTTCATTAGATTAGAGCAGCTTTCAGGGCGCTGATTAGAAGCTAGAGCACTGGCGCCTTGAACAAACATGTCCATCATCGTCATTGCCCACATCAGGCCTGGCTGACGGGTAGAACGTTCTTCTGGGCTTGCTCCTTGAGTTTTATGTATCCACTCACTGAGCACCTTATCAACGTCTACAACCTCACTTTGCTTGTTTGAGTTTGTACACATAATAAGCCCATTCATTTCTTGGGAGTTGGTATAACGCTCAAATAAATAAGAGACTTTGCCGCGTAATAAAAGTTGTGCAATTAGATCACTTTGCTCAAGAAGAGGCTTAATGCTTGGCATCTTGAGGCGAGATCGGTATCCGGGGAAATCTAATAAGTCCACTTTCTCCACTACGGTATCTTTAGGAGCATCTACCAGTTTAAACGTCATTTCACTGACTAGAGCCGTGAGTTCGGCTGTCTTTATTTCTGTAACATTTTGTATTTCACCATTGATAATGGGACGTACTCGAATAGCTCGGTCATCTGCAGTTCCAAGCAGATTCAAGGTGTCCACGTTCATGATGCTATTTAACTGGGTGAAGCCTGACTCTGTTTTTTGAACTAAGGCGTTTAGTTCTGCATACACCTTTTGAGCTCCACCTAATCGCTCAAGTGCTTGGGCAAGTTGCAGGTAGACCGCAGTGATTCTAGATTGCTTACCCCAAAGAATTGAGAAAAACTCAGCACGTTGAGGTAAGTCTAGGTGTGGTATTAGTTGTATTGCTTTAGGCCAGTAGCTAGCTTTGAGCTTACTAACGGATCTTTTTTCCCCAATATAATCCATTAGAGCCACAATATCTTCTGGGCTCACAGAGGGCGCAGCGTTGAGCTCAGTTGTTTCTGAGAATGCTTTTAAGTGTTCCTGAATAAGAGCTTCGTCAATTTCATAGTTAATTAACTCTTGATCAAAGTCGTTAAACCATGCATTGGATAAGATCATCGCAATCTCAACCTCTTTAAATAGGTTGAGTTCGACCGGGTAAGCAGAGTCAGGGCTTTCGGTCGCTTGACGGCTAAATCGAGTCACCAGACCGGTAGCTTCTTTACCTCCTCCTGCGGGGTTAATATGCTCTAGGAAGTCAAGGGTTTCACCGCCAAAGTTAGTGATGAGGTTACCATCGTGATTCGCAGCTAAAGCTGAAATCAAATAGGATTTTCCAGCTTGAGATAAGCCAAAAAAACCAACCGTCATGGGCGTACCTGCGACACGACGTAAACTATTCGCTAGATTTTTATTTCTATAGAGCTGAAGTTTAATATTTTCAGCCTCACTATCTAAGCGGGGAGCTGTTTTACGCACGGCGTCAACCCATAGTAAGGCCTCTGTCATATTTTCATAAATAGCAGACCACGCCTGGGTCATGTTTGATTGTAAATTGGATGTCATGAGCCTTTTACACTCCCGCTGTCTAGCCAGTAATTGTTGTGATTGGATCGAGCCTCAAGCATGGTGTTGAGCTCAAGTTTTACATCGCGTTTGCTAAAGCTTTTATTGGTGTTTGAGCTGACGTTAGCGATTTCCAGTTCATCACTTATTAGGTGATTGCCATAATTTCTAGGCCCTCCAGATTTCACTTTTAACTCAACAAAAATCACCGGGAAGTCACGTACTGATGTGTCGTTCACTGTTGCCTCGGTGTATTTTTTGGCGCATTCAGGAGTTAGCTGTAGGGTGTAGAGAGGAGAGGCAGTCCAACGAGCGGTATCAAGTTGACGGAAACCAAGACGAATATCACCACGTACCTCTAGTAAAGGAGTTGTCTGGGTAATAGGGTCTTCAGGTAGTTTGATTTTTTCATTACCACGCTCGCCTTCTTCTGTTTGAATATGTCGGAACAGAACATCCTTATCCGTAATAATGTTTGTACTGTCGATCACGCCAAAATGGCGGATAGTAGAATAAGGTTTCAGGCTAATTGCTCGGAAGAAAAAGTTTTGTAATCGACTTTCGTAACTCAGTAAACAAAGCAAAGCCCCAACAGACGCCGTGGTTTTTGGGTCATCGATACGCTGATTTTGGTGGAATGGATACCAGCTGCCCGTACGGTAATTATGCATTGGCAGAATACGACCAGGAGCCAAAGGTAATAGTTGACGCATTAAGGCTTGGATGCCTGGTAAACGTGATGGGCGGCCAGTTAGTAATAATTTGTCGCAGTTATATTTAAAGATAACTTCGCTTAGCGCTGAAAGTGTTTGGCTAATATTGAAGCCCTTTTGCATGCTAAGGAAATCTTGATGTAACCGTTTAAAATCCAAGTGAATAGGTAAACTCATTAGATCGATAGGGCCGCTACCGCCAGCGCGTCGAACATGGTTATTTATGTATTCTTGAACGGCAGGACTGATGCTTTTTCCTGGTAAAAGCTCTTTATACGTATAATCACCACTTAGGTTGTCATGGGTAGTGGGGTCATAGTTTTCATACTTACTTAAAATGGCTAAACCGAGGGGCGTGAAAAGCTGTAGGTTAAGCTGTTGACGCAATATATAGTCACTGGCAGAAAGTGCTTCAGTGCCACATATTTTAGACATTAAGGCATCGATTTCGTAGACGCCTGTGTTTTTAAGGCCCTGTTCTAAACTGGGAAGAGCGTAGTTTTGGATCACATCAAGTAGGATGTCATCGCCTGCAATTTTGAAACCATCCCTAAAGAGTTGGGTAGGAATAATATGTGCATTGCTGCCTTCGCCGTTGAGACTATAGTTGGTAATGACTAAATCAGTCGTGCCCCCACCGATATCGATGGTAGCCAGCGTAATGCTTTTATCATCCGCTTTGTCTGGACGGCGTAGGCTGGCAAAGAACTCTTCGGGACGATGAGCAAAATTATTGGCGATTTCACTATATAAATAGACAAGTTGACCACAAGAGGCCTCATCCCACTCAACATGACACATGGGCATAGAGGGAGAAGGGGTGTCGTTATGACTCTCAGAGGCTTCCTCGTACGGGCTTTCGTCACCTTGATGCCAACCTAAACACTTCCATACCAAGGCTAAGGCTTGAAGAAGTCGATCATTCAGGATAGAGCGTTCCGCGAGAGGCATTCCGGGAGGCACTGTCAGAGTAATGCTGTTTAGGCGGCGAGGATGCTCGCTTAGTCCTTGCTTCGTGCGTTGCGATACGCTATTGATTTGACTTAAGGCCTGAGCAATGACCTCAGCCAGCATGAAGGTCATCAGGGCACTGCGAGAATACGTAGGTTGTAATACAGGTAGGCGATAATCTTCTTCTTGTTTGTACAGGGCTTCGCCTTGACCATCAATATGTGAGGCAAAGGGGGCTGTCATGGCCTTAACGTTCGATTGCCCAAGCTTGTTGTTGTTAAAGACCCAGCCATGTTCGTAATTGCTTTTATCCCATAAATAGCGTTTTGGGCTGGATAGGCCGGTAGATCCTTCGGAACCTTGACGGCAGCTTGCAAGATCATTGGCTTCGTGGCCAACACGAGCAAAAGTGGGCCATAGGAAACTATCCACCCGACCACTAAGCCTAGAGTAGTTATCCTTGCCAAATAGAGCTTGATTGAACTCGACTCGACTTTCAAAGGGGTCGTTGTAGACTCTTTCTGGATGTGTAAGGTCTCGTAATTGCAATAGGTAGTTCTGCATAAGCCCCATACCTGCTTGACCGTGATTCTCAACGAGAATACCGCAAGTGCGAGAGTTACCTACGTCTAAAACTAAGTCAACGGGAATGACGGATTTCCCTTTTCCTGCATGGTCAATAATTTTGACCTCTGGTAACTGTAGTTTAGGTGTGTGATGGTTTTTTTGTGGCGCAATGGGGCTAAGTAGCTTTAGCAGATTGAGGTAGTGCGCTACATGATGATGTTGTTTGAGATTGTGTTTAAGTTCATTTTCATCATCGTCCTTATGTGCTTGCTCGTAGATGTCTTTAAGCCAGTTATTGACCCAAGCTAAATCAAAAAACCATTTAATTTCACTAAGACCTAAACCTAGTTTGAATATAGATGGAGCAGCCACATCATCTGGGGTGGGGGCCAAGTACTGAGCATTTGCATTGTCAGCCATGAGCTTTGTATCAAAAGCGAGCGTGATACGATGGGTATTGCCGTTAAAGTCTGGTTCGTTTAGCTCAGCAAAACGAATACGAGCCCAGTTGTTTGGGCCTTGCTCATAGCGAGAGCTGTTGTAGCGGAAAAAAGGCAATGGTAACCATATACCATTGAGTAGATTTGCGCTTTCTGATAAGGGCAGGTCGTAGTGAGGTTCAGCCGCTTTTCTGAGTTCTGAGGAAGAGTTGTCAGAGTTATAAAAAAAACCTTTATCGTCTTCAGCCAGAATAGCTACTGGGGCATCTTCTAGTACAACGAATTGACCACTGGGTTCGCGTGCGCCGATGTTAATTCCAAAGTCTAAAAATTGGATTCCGGTATTACTGACCAGTGTGATTGAGTCTTGAAAATCTATCAGTTCGGGTAGCATTGATTGCTCCATTTATTATTTAGCAGCGTGACGCATGGAAATTGGGAATTGTTGATTCCCATAACGACCAAAGCATTCTGTTTCTTGGCGGGCATTTAGCCTACATTCGACTTGAGGCATATCGTAGGAGCTGCCGTCACTACATGAGGCTTGGTTAGTACTGGTGATGTGTAATGCGGAGGATTGGCCTATGGCTTCTACAGCACCTAAACAGCTGACGTTATTACCTTGATGTATACGGACAAGCCCCTCGCCATCTTGAATTGAATACTCTAAGCGTACAGGACGTCCTGTTTTTTGATCTTGAATGGCATGAACTTGCCAGTCTCCATTGATGTAGCTGGGCATCGCTTGATTTGCCAACTGTGGCGGAATTTGTAATTCAGGTCCTAATGTGAGTGGCGTTTCTGTTGTGCTAGGAGGCTGTGCTAGCTCAGGCTC
Organism: uncultured Paenalcaligenes sp.; assembly: GCF_947630565.1. Taxonomy (NCBI): domain Bacteria; kingdom Pseudomonadati; phylum Pseudomonadota; class Betaproteobacteria; order Burkholderiales; family Alcaligenaceae; genus Paenalcaligenes; species uncultured Paenalcaligenes sp. Next base: position 3,960 of record NZ_CANRIC010000028.1, on the reverse strand, counting down.
TACAACTGGTGGGACTACGTTAGGAACATCTGCTATTGATTCAGAGGGCGGTATGACACTATCTGGCTCTATAGGTGGCGTTGTGTTGCTATCAAGATTTGCAGAAGGCAAGCTTAAGTCAGGCATACTCAGATCAGGTATGCTCAAATCAGGCATGCTCAAATCAGGCATGCTCAAATCAGGCATGCTCATAGAGGGTAGGCTTACGTCAGGCATTCCCATAGAGGGTAATGAGATAGTAGGTATTGAGCCAAAGCTAGGTAACCAATTCGGTAGATCAAAGCCCCACAGCTTACGAGGTGTTTGGGTAGGACTAGTCAAACTAGGACTGGATAGACTCGCAGTTGGTAATGAGGGCAGAGAGGGTCGGGAACAACTACGCCAGACAAAAAACAATAAGAAAAGGAACAGTAACGCCAGCAATAGCCAACGTAACCAAGACCAGATACTACGTTTAGTTTCTACAACAGGAATTACAGGCTCATCAGACGTAATAGGGGCTGCAGCAACAAGAGGAGGGGCGGTGGCTAGTATCGGAGCCGCTTTTACCGGACTGTGCAGAAAATGGAATGGCTCTTGATTGTTTTTTGCATTGGGATGATTAAAGCCCCAAAAAGCCAGTACAGGGTGTTGCTCGGCTCCAACTAAATAGATATAGCTGGGATCAATAATATAAGACGATGATTCGGCTGAACCAATCTCTTTCAGTTGAGATGGAGTGATTAATGTCTTGGGTAATAGACTAGCAAAAGTAAAAAGATCGCCTTTAGCTCCTTGTGACTTTTCAAGAAGCTTATTGCTAAGTGTTTTGATTTCTTGTTCGAAATGTAGCAATTTGTGGCGCGCAATCTCTTGTTCTTCAGGGGTGGCTTGATTCCAGTTAACAACGCTTGTATTGGATGAGTCAGAGGTGTTGAGGCGTTCATCCGCGTACCAGTCGACCTCTTGAGAGCTATTGTTAGCTTGGGGGATAGCAAGAAAGCACTCTAAAGGTGATTGGGAGGGTTGATTGCTGCGACGTATGGCTTCCCGTAAGGCTGATGCCACTTGATAGACGGACTGACCTAACTCGCCAACAGCCTTAAAATTTTTAAGATGACCCGAGCATAAGAAATGCCCACCGATCCCATCAGTATTTGTATTTTGTGTCATGCCCGTAATATTCAGTAATATGGCTAAGGGCCTTATTATAGGCAGAAAGAGGATGGGAAATAAATAGAGGGGTATAACGCCAAAGATTTAAACTTAATAAGTATTGATTTATGTATTTATTTTATTGTTACATTTTGCCTAAATAATTTTTTGATTTTAGATTGAGTCTAGGCATTCTGAGTTTCTTGTTTTCTATTGAAAAACGTTGACCCACTGGGGGAGGCCACAAGTCTCCTCATGAGCAAATCAAAAATACGGATTTAATATGAATTTCATATTGTTTTGTCACAATTTCACTGGTTTCCTTTTTTGACTAACTATTTAAAAGAGTCAGTGATGAGTGATTTTGATTGGGATAACATTCCTGCGAATAGAACAAAAACGACCCCTTTTCATGAGCTTGTAGAGACTGCTCAGTCTCGTCGAGGTTTTTTGAAAACGGGCTTAGGTCTAGGTGCAATTGGTTTCTTCGGCTTAGGTTTGGCTGCTTGTGGTGGTAGTAGTGGATCAGATGATTGGGTGGCGGGAGACGCAGGATTACCTGAGTTTAATCCAGAGGAAATCAAGGCGTTTGCCGGATTAGAACCCAATACCTTAGATGCAGTCACGGTGCCAGATGGCTATCGTCATGCTGTGATTAATCGTTGGGGTGATAAGCTGCACGTAGGCTCACCTGATTTTATTGGTGATGCAAGTGAAGGCGCCGAGGCACAATTGAAGCAGGTAGGTTATAACCATGATGGCCTACATTTTTTCCCTATTGATGGCAAAGACAGTATCAGTGGCACAAGTACAGAGGGGTTATTAGTTACTAACCACGAATACATTACGCCGCACTTTTTCTTCCCTCAAGGTGTAGTACCGGGTGGTGAAGGTTGGAATGCTGACTGGGTACGTAAATCTCAGCATGCTCAGGGGGCATCGGTTGTTCATGTGCGTCTTAATGATCAGGGGCTGTGGGAGCCTGTTCTGGATTCCAAGTATAACCGCAGTGTGAATGGTAATACCCTCATGGAGTTAGTAGGACCAGCGGCTAACAATAACTGGGTTCGTACTAATAAGGACCCTGAGGGCCGTTATGCCTATGGTACATTTGGTAACTGTGGTAATGGCTATACCTACTGGAATACCTACCTAACATGCGAAGAAAACTTCACTGACTATTTTGGAATTGGTACGAAAAAGTCAGATGACGTTGATTACAAATCGTACTTAACTGACAAGCAGATTGACGCATTCAAGCGTTATAAAGGCTCCAGTAAAACTGCAAGTGGTTCCTACCGTTGGGATACCCATGATGAGCGTTTTGATTGGACAGTAGAGCCAAATGAAGTCAATCGTTTTGGCTGGGTAGTGGAAATTGATCCATTTGATCCCACTTCTAATCCTAAAAAGCTCACAGCCTTAGGTCGATTTAAACACGAGAACGCAGCGATCACATTAGCACCAGATAATCGTGTTGTGGTCTATATGGGCGATGACCAACGCAGCGAGTACATCTACAAGTTCGTATCCTCAGGTACATATAACTCAAATAACGATGCTGCAAACCGTGCGCTTTTGCACGAAGGCACGCTATATGTAGCCGTATTTAGTGATAATGAGGCAACCGACGGCAACTTTATGGGTTCTGGTAAATGGGTGCCCTTGGTGTTGGCTACGCCCACCGTAGATGGTCGTCGTCTAAGTGACTTATTTGCTGATATGGGTGAGTTACTGGTTAATACTCGTCAAGCAGCGGATGCGGTAGGTGCGACACCAATGGATCGCCCAGAGTGGGTAGCCGTTCATCCTCACACTAAAGAGGTCTTTGTTACTCTAACGAATAACTCTGAACGTGGTGGTGGTAAAGAGCGCTATCCAGGTGGTCCTAAGCACCCGGATGCCTATGGCCCAAATCCGCGTAATAAGAATGCATATGGTCAAATTGTACGTTGGCGCGAAAGCGGTAACGATGCGACTGCTGACACCTTTGAGTGGGATGTCTTTGTATTAGCAGGCAATCCAAATGTGCATGATGATGTATATGCCGGTACAGACAATATCGACAAAAACAACACATTTAATAGTCCAGATGGTTTGGCCGTGGATCCCCGTGGTTTATTGTGGATTCAAACGGACGGTAGCTATTCTAATAGTGGTGTGTACGAAGGGCAGGGTAATAATAGTATGTTGGTTGCTGACCCTGAAAGTAAAGTGATTCGTCGCTTTATGGTTGGACCTAAGGGCAGTGAGGTGACTGGTATTACCTGGACGCCGGATATGAAATATATTTTCATTAATATTCAGCACCCAGGAGAAGGCCAGAGTGTGCCAGAGGCGCAAGCTCATCCAACAGAGGTATCAACATGGCCTGAAGGCCCAGCAGCACAGCGTCCACGTCCTGCTACAGTGGTAATCTGGCGTGAGGATGGAGGCGTAGTAGGTACGTTTCCCGCTTAACAGGTAGTTAATCGTTAGAAGAAAAAGCCAACTGAAATTCAGTTGGCTTTTTTAATTTTATTATTGAATTAATTGGTTCAATTGAATGATAGGTAGCATAACAGCTAACACAATTAATAAAACCATACCGCCCATCCCTAAAATCATTAAGGGTTCTAGAAGCGCTGTGGTGGTGATGGCGCGCTGTTCTAACTCAGAGGAAAAAGAGTGAGCCGCATGATCTAGCATTTTGGGTAGTTGTCCTGTGCGCTCGCCACTTTGAATTAAATGAATCAATAAAGGGGGGAAACAGCGCTGTTTATCAGATTGCGCGGAAAACCCCGCCGTTCAGGGCGGGGATGAATAGAGCGGACGCGCTAGCGTCTT
>NZ_CANRIC010000027.1:0-27406 GCF_947630565.1 uncultured Paenalcaligenes sp. | reverse complement strand
GTGGATTCCATGATGTACATACCAGCCTGATCGCTGGCTTTGAGTTTGTGATAACGCATGATGTGTTTCCTTTAGACGTAAAAAAGCCACCGTCAGGGGTGGCGTTAGGTAGTGATTGAATGCTTTGATTAACTTTTAATAGCGTTCAGCTTCGAGACTAAAGACTGTGTAGCGGTTTCATTGGTCTGAGGTGAGGTGCTGCTTTGCTCTGGATAAAACTCTTCCATCACTTCTGCCGATTCTTCATTACTGTCCTCAAAGGCTCCATTACTAAAGCCAAGCCGTGCGGCGTCATCTAAGGCGCGTTGGTCGTAACCGGCTTGTAGGCGTTGCTCATGGAGTGCCTTGGCTTCACTGATGGCTTCCTCTAGGCTGAGTCCGTCACGAATGGTCATGTCCACGTAGTAGATGGCAGAGCGATAGCTCATGGTGGTACTTTTACCGCGCAGTCGTAGTTCTAACGGCATACACGCTAAAAGACCACCTGATACGGCTTGATAGTAGTTAAGACGGGCGGCTAAGGTGCGGATGCTGTTGTAGCCGGTGGTTCTGAATATAAACGTACCTAGCTCATCTTCAGCCTCGCCTTCAATACGTACATTCAAGCGACCATAGGGCTTACAGTGACCACCTTGAGCAATGTCACAGCCTTCGGGTGAAGGACAAGCTAAGGTCTGCATGCCGCTGTTGGTATAGCGCTTACAGGTTTCTCCATTGCCTACGCATAAAGGTCTGCCACTGGCTCGGTCAAACATACTGTACTCAGCACGTAGATTCAGTTCAGGTTCATTGAAGAGCAATTTAATCGGAATGGTGCGTAGCTTCTTATTGCCATCTCGTAAGGCCTCATCCAAGGGGTGAAGGATCCAGCCGTCTTTGGTTTGCACTTGGCTAGTGATGGTGAATTGATCGTCTTTTTCGGGTAGGCGTTTCCCTTTCTTTTCCACCACACGACCGATAGCGATACGGCCTAGTGTAGGCGGGGTAATCATTAATCCTTTGATCATGATTTTATCCTTAAATATAAAAGCAACATAAAAAGCCAGCCTATCCATTTAGGACGGGCTGGCCTTATGCCGTAAATTGAAAAGTGAGTGAGTAGTGTTAGCCTTGCACTAAAAAGCGACGACTCCCTGAGCGTGTCAAGCTGTACTGCTCTAGGAGTTCAGGGTGATCGGCTAAGAGACGTTTGGTATCTAAGACGGTGCTGTCTTTGCTGCGTCGCCATGTCACCGAGCCGGTTTCAAACTGCGCTTTACTGGCTGCGCCCATGGCTTCTTGGATTTGCTGCTTGAGTTGATCTTCGAGCTTCTTGTATTTATCTAGTTCAGCGCGTACGCTTTGTAGATCGCCAAATAAGGCCGACATGCGGCTGTCTTCGCTGTAGTCAACCTCAGTGCTGTCGTCGCTTGGGTAAAGCGCTTGTAGGGCCTTAGAAGCCGAGCTAGAGCCATCGGCAGGCGGTGGCGTATCGGTTTGTACGTAGTGCCAGAACTTGGCCTCCAACTCAATGAGTTTAGTGATGAGGGCTTCATCCCGTTCAATACGGTGGATCTCTAAATTCTGACCATTCATTAACACGGCCACATCTGCGGCTTGCTTCCCTGTCACGGCCAGCTGATGCTGCACTTGTATCTGCACATACTCCGGTACGCCATCACGCCATAGCCGTGCGCCAAACTCCCCAGCCGTTTTGCATTCTAAGATTTGCACCTCATCCGTCCCCACGACTTCGCGGTCAATGTTAGCGAGCATCCATGACTTATCGGGGTCAGGGTGTTGCAGAACCGCATTCACACGCCTAACGCGATTGCCCGTGTGGGTTTGGTACTGCTTCGCCACTAAAGGCTCTAGTTGATTGCCCCAGTGCATGGGTGCATAGCCAGCACTATCTTCATTAGGCATAGAGGTAGTGTCTCTACCTGTCTTAATCATCCAAAGCTCAAGTTGCGATTGATAGGGGTTGAGGCCAATGGCGGCGGCCGCATCACTGCTGCCTATGCCTTGTTTACGTACATCTAGCCATTCGTCATGCGTAATGGATTTAGTGTTGATTAAACGTAAGGCAGGGCGGTAAGGGGTCTGTTGTGGTAAGGGTTGTATTTGCATGAGAAAACTCCAAGACGTAAAAAAGCCCGATGCGGGTGAGGCATCGGGCGATAAGAGAAATAAATGAAAATCGTAGTAGTGGGGATGTGACTGTTTAGGCAATCATCAATGTGGTTTGCTCAAGTGATAAGAAACACAGCTAAAGGTGTAGTCGCAATCAATGCACTTGTAGTTATCAAAGATCGCTTGATCCAATGCATCACCGAAGGCTGCGCCTGCTGTACATCCGGCAAGCCCACCAACTAGGCCACCAATGATGGCGCTTAGTATCGTTTGAGGGGAGGGGGTTTGATCAGATAGATGCTTCACGGCAAAGGTAGCACCAGTCGTTACACCGCTTAGCGCAGCAGCGCTAACGCCTGCAGCAGCACCAATGCTGCCACCAATTTTACGGCCAAGGTGTTGGGTGTAAATTTTGTCAGAGTGACAGTGAGGGCAAGAGGGGGTAGAGGGCATCAGAATCTCTCCTAAGTAAAATAAAGGCAAAGCCAAAAGGCTCTGCCTGTTCATAGGAGTGATATAGGTATGAAAAAATCTGGAATTCAAAAAAAGGAAGGGGAGGTATAAATATTGGTATCATAATGCTTATGTCTTATTCAAGCCTGAGGCTTTCCTTTGTTTTCAAAAACCAACATGAAAAATAAAGCTAAAAAACAAGGCGCAGAGGCTTTGACTCCAGCTAGAGATGAAAGAAAGCAGGAGCTAGAAGCTTACCTACAAACAAAGGCCACTTCTTATTTGCCTGCTTTAGAAAAGGTCACAACGCTTATAGATGGATTTGAGTCTCCATTTGGAATGGAGTTGTTATCAACAGTTGACTGGCTCTTATATAAAGAGAATGTGGCTCATGATGAAGAGTCCTTACTTAACGGGGTACGAAGCTGGCCAGCAGGCCCTAGGTGGGCTCAGCGTAAGTTAAAGATTTTTGATCGTTCTAGTCTGACACTGGCTTTAACCCATTTAGAAGCAGCCGGGTTAGAGGCGCATATCTAATTGAAATATAAGTAAATTCTGTAGATGCTGACTCTCTAGTACAAAACAACAGCTCAAATATAAAGGCGAATCAATGAGTAAAGAAAATAAAACGGGGAGTGTAGCTGATCCGAGTCAACTAGCCAGCTTGATAGAACCCATCGCACAGATTATTGAAGCAGCACGCAGTGAAGTACGGTATGCAGTTAATCAGGCCATGGTGCAAAGCTATTGGCAGATTGGGCAAATCATTGTTGAGCAAGAGCAGCAAGGTCAAGAGCGTGCGGAGTACGGCACCCAACAATTAAAACAGCTATCAGCTGCACTGACGGACCGCTTAGGCAAAGGCTTTGATGTAACGAACTTGCGTAATATGCGGCGTTTTTATTTGGCTTTTCCAATTTGGGAGACAGTGTCTCTCGAATTGAGCTGGTCTCATTACAATGCGTTATCCCGCGTGGAAAACGCGAGTGCTCGTGAGTGGTATCAGCAAGAAGCGGTCACGCAAAATTGGAGCGTACGAGCCCTAGACAGACAGATCAGTAAACTCTATTACGAACGCTTATTAGCCAGCAAAGACAGAGCCTTAGTTGAACAAGAGGCGAAGACGCAAACAGAGCCTTTAGCAGAAAGCGTTCAAGACTACCTGCGTGATCCTTACATCTTAGACTTTCTAAACCTGCAAGATAAAACCTACCAAGAAAGTGAGATAGAGCAAGCCATCATTAGCAACATCCAACAGTTTTTACTAGAGCTCGGTAAGGGCTTTGCGTTTGTGGAGCGTCAGCAGCGTATTCGTTTTGATGATGAGGACTTCTATATTGATTTGGTGTTTTACAACTTTAAGTTGAAATGCTTCTTATTAGTGGATCTAAAACTCGGTAAACTAAAACATCAAGACGTAGGACAGATGGACACCTATGTACGCCTTTATGATGAGCAGCATAAAGGCGACGATGACAATCCAACTATTGGCTTAGTCCTTTGCAGTGAAAAAAGCGAAGCCGTAGTGAAGTATTCAGTCTTAGCGGATAAAAAGCAATTGTTTTCCGCGAAGTACCTGCCTTATTTGCCTACAGAGGAAGAGTTAAAGCAGGAGTTAGAGCGAGAACATGCCAATGCAATTAAGCATCTATCAGGTAATAATAAGTCTCATTCTTAATAAAGCTGAATAGTAATATTCTTGTACCCACCACTTTTTACTTGATACAGGTGGGTAATCTGTTGCTCTCAGCTCAGCCCCCTAGCCATCACTCAATATTCTGCGCCTGTTCTCTGAGCTGCTCAATCATTAACTTTAAATCAATGGCGGCGCGAGTGACTTCAATAGAACCCGCTTTGGAGCCCAGAGTGTTGGCTTCGCGATTCATTTCTTGAAATAAAAAGTCCAGGCGCTTACCTATGCTGCCTTGGCGTGTGCGGGATTTTTGATTGGCGGTATTGCCTGTGTTCAAAATATGTGAGAGCTCGTTAATGTGGGAGCGTAGTCGTGTGATTTCCTCTGCCACATCGATGCGCAAGGCAAAGAGTGAGGATTCTTGGGCGATACGTGCGGAGAGTTCTTCGCCGCTAATTTGAGCAAAACCATCCGGGCTGACATTGGCAAGGGCTTCGGTTAGGCGATGTGTGATTTTTTGTTGGTGCTCTATCAATAGGGCAGGTAGATGGGCTTCGACTTCGTTGACTAAATCCGTCATTTGGTCTGCAACCTCTAGCATGACGTGGGCTAAGCGTTGGCCTTCGCGTTGTTTGGCTTCATCTAAGTCCGCCAAGGCTGCGCGTAGGTTTTGTTGAATAGCGGGGAGCCAAGTGTCATGGTCTAAACCTTGCTCTTGATTGTTTAAGGCAATGACTTCGCTTAGGCGTGGGGCAGGGATATCAGCAATCACAGCACGGGCCGCTTGGAGCTGAGAGGCTAGTTGTTCTAGAAGTGCAGGATGTAGTTGGTTTTTTTCAGCATTAAACGCCCGTTGAAAATTCACCCGTAGCTCGACTTTGCCCCGTTGTAATGATTGGCCTAGTATTTCTCGGATAGAGGCCTCGCTAAAACGAAGTTCTTCGGGCAGGCGTAGGTGTAAATCAAGGTAGCGATTATTGACGCTACGAATTTCCATTTGGATAGCACCTAGCTCAAGCTCTGTGCGCGTATTGGCAAACGCCGTCATGCTGCGAATCATAATGTTCCTTTGACTAAATGTCCTAAGCCTCTATTGTAGGCTAGACCGTTGCTCGTAGTACACTAGGGCTTTTAAGGGGAAGATGATGAGCGAAACTCAACGCGCCAATGGGCGTGATGTTAAGGAACTACGAGCCGTTGAAATTCAAACCGGATTTAGTAAGTACGCCGAAGGCTCTGTATTGATTAAAATGGGGGAAACCCATGTGCTCTGCAATGCCAGTGTGTTAGATAAAGTGCCTCCTTTTCTGCGTGGCAAAGAGCAAGGGTGGGTCACGGCAGAGTACGGTATGTTACCTCGCTCTACGCATACTCGTTCTGATCGAGAGGCAGCCAGAGGCAAACAAAGCGGTCGCACTCAGGAAATTCAACGTTTAATTGGGCGTAGTTTACGTGGTGTGTTTGATTTATCTGCTTTAGGTGAGCGCACTATTCAAATTGACTGTGATGTATTGCAGGCGGATGGGGGCACACGTTGTGCCAGTATTACTGGTGCGTGGGTGGCGGCCGCATTGGCGGTAAATCGTTTATTAGAAAACGATTTAATTACCACTAATCCCATTATTGATCAGGTGGCAGCGGTGTCTGTCGGTATGATCGCAGGCCAAGCCTTATTGGATTTGGATTATGTTGAGGATTCGGGGTGTGATGCTGATGTCAATATTGTGATGAATGGTGCGATGCATTTTGTTGAGGTCCAAGGGACGTCCGAAGGCCGCTGTTTTGATCGCAGTGAGCTCAATACCTTATTAGATTATGCTCAACAAGGGGTAGGGCAGTTGTTGCTGCTACAGAAACAAGCTTTGGCTAACGAAGGTGTTCATTATTAATTTTATTGAGTTATTCCCTTATTTTTATGCAAAAAATTGTTTTAGCTTCAAATAATGCAGGTAAGTTGGCTGAGTTTCAGTCATTGTTTGATGTTTTGCAGCTTGAGGTCATTCCACAAGGGCAGTTAGGGGTGTCTGAAGCCGAGGAGCCGTTTGGTACTTTTGTTGAAAATGCGTTGGCTAAGGCCCGTCACGCGAGTGCTGCCACAGGATTGCCTGCGGTAGCTGATGATTCTGGCTTGTCTGTATTAGCGCTAAATGGCGCACCGGGTGTGTATTCAGCACGTTATGCGGCAATGAATGACGCAGGGAAAGGGGACGCTGATAATAATGCGCTATTGTTGGCAACGATGCAGGGCCAGAGCAGTCGCAAAGCGTGCTTTGTGTCTGTGTTAGTTTATGTCAGTAACCCACAGGACCCTAGGCCGATTATTGCAGAAGGGGTGTGGTGGGGCGAGATCGCAAATGAGCCCAAAGGAGATAATGGCTTTGGCTATGATCCGTTGTTCTTTGTGCCTGATTTGGACTGTACAGCAGCTCAGTTATCTGCTGAACAAAAAAATCATTTTAGTCATCGAGCCCAAGCGTTAAAAATCTTAGTGAAACGTTTGGCTGAAACACAAACGCCATGATAGAGACTCCGACGGTTCGAATTCGGGCAGGGGGGGCAACCGAACGTCCCCTTTTACGCCTATTGCCCCCACTGGCTTTATATGTGCATGTGCCGTGGTGCGTACGAAAATGCCCCTATTGCGATTTTAACTCTCATAAAACGCCAGAGGTATTGCCCGAAGAGGCCTATTTAGCAGCATTACGAGCCGACTTAGAGCAGGCTTTGCCTCTTATTTGGGGGCGTCAGGTTGTGTCGGTGTTTATTGGTGGAGGCACGCCTAGCTTATTAAGTGCCTCGGCGATTAACGAAATGTTAAGCATGCTACGAGCCTATTTGCCTTTGCAACCCACAGCTGAAATTACGTTAGAGGCAAACCCTGGAACCGCTGAGGCTGCACGATTTAGTGCCTATGGTCAAAGTGGGATTACGCGTATTTCCTTAGGCATTCAAAGTTTTAATGATCAGGCATTGCAGTCATTAGGTCGTATTCACGATGCGGCTCAAGCAAAAGCGGCAATAGGGTTTGCTTTAGATGCGGTAGAACGGGTTAATTTGGACGTTATGTATGCCTTACCCCAGCAAACCGTACAAGAGGCTTTGTTTGATATACAAACGGCCTTGAGCTTTGATACTTCTCATTTATCGCTCTATCACTTAACTCTAGAACCCAATACGGTTTTTGCTAAATACCCTCCTGTCTTACCGTCAGATGATGACAGTGCAGAGATGCAAGATGCCTTGATTCAGCTAACAGCAGATCATGGTTATGAGCACTACGAGGTGTCTGCTTATGCAAAACCTGGCTTCCAAGCAGAACATAACCGTAATTATTGGGAGTTTGGTGACTATTTAGGAATTGGGCCGGGGGCGCACAGCAAACTGTCCTTTCCTGATCGAATTGTGCGCCAATCACGGGTACGTAATCCGCAAAGCTGGATGGATCAGGCCGTATTACGAAATGAGACCCATTTAGCTGAAAACCGCACGGTGGATGCAGAGGATTTACCTTTTGAATTTATGCTCAACGCGTTGCGGCTACGAGATGGTGTGCCTGCGACGTATTTCGAAGAACGCACGGGGCAATCATTAGCGGTGATTTTACCCACTATTCGTAAGGCAATAGATAAAGGTTTGTTAGACCCTCATCCATCACGGATTAAAGCGTCAGACTTAGGTTGGCGTTTTTTAACTGACTTACAAGAACTTTTCTTAGATTAAGTCTATCGTGTTTGTTGTATATCTATACAGAAAAAAGCTACGTGTCACACGTAGAATGATTTAAAATTGAGATGTAGGTATTAGCTATGTAGCTAATTCCGTTTTGCTAATTATTTGGAGCCCTCATGTCTACCGCCGATGAAATCCTGAAAAGGATTGCTGAAAACGACATTGCTTTTGTGGATTTTCGCTTTACTGATACTCAGGGCCGCGAACACCACTTGACTATTCCTGCGCATCGTTTTGACGAGGACCTAATCGAAGGGGGGATTCCTTTTGATGGTTCTTCTATGCCTGGTTGGAAAGGCATAGAGGCTTCTGATATGTTATTGATGCCTGATTTGGATAGTGTGCGTTTTGATCCCTTTCGCGAAGAGCCCACCTTAGTCTTTAGTTGTGATGTAGTCGATCCTGCTGACTTAAATGGCTACGATCGGGACCCGCGTTCCATCGCTAAACGAGCCGAAATGTACTTACAGTCCACGGGTATTGGTGATACGGCTTACTTTGGTCCTGAACCTGAGTTCTTTGTTTTTGATGGTATCCGCTGGAATGATGATCCCTCAGGCAGCTTTGTGGAAATTGATTCCAGCACGGCGCCTTGGGCTACAGGAACTAAATACGAGAATCGCAAAAACCTAGGTTATAGGCCTGGACATAAAGGCGGTTACTCACCTGTACCTCCTGTAGATCAGCACCACGATTTGCGCTCAGAGATGTGTTTGTTACTTGAGCAACAAGGTGTGCCCGTTGAAATTCATCATTCCGAGGTCGCCGCCGCTGGTCAGTTGGAAATTGGTACCACGTTTTCTACCCTAGTCAAACGCGCAGACTGGAATCAAATTTTAAAATACACGGTACATGGTGTGGCCCATGTCTATGGGAAAACCGCTACCTTTATGCCTAAGCCCGTTATTGGTGATAATGGTTCGGGTATGCATGTGCATCAGTCCATCTGGAAAGATGGGGTGAACGTTTTTGCGGGTGATGGTTACGCCGGTTTATCAGAAACAGCGCTGTATTACATTGGTGGCATTATTCATCATGCTCGTGCATTAAATGCCATTACAAACCCAACCACTAATTCCTACAAACGATTAGTACCGCATTTTGAGGCGCCAGTTAAATTGGCCTACTCGGCACGAAATCGTTCGGCATCTATTCGTATTCCGTATGTGAGCAGTCCTAAAGCTCGGCGCGTAGAGGCACGTTTCCCTGATCCAATGGCTAATCCTTATTTAGCCTTTGCTGCGTTGTTAATGGCGGGGCTGGATGGAATCCAAAATAAAATTCATCCCGGTGATGCGGCAGACAAAAACCTCTATGATTTGCCTCCCGAAGAAGACGCAAAAATCCCAACTGTTTGTCATTCACTAGAGCAAGCATTGGATTATTTAGATCAAGATCGTGAGTTCTTGACTCGGGGCGGTGTGTTTAGCAATGAGATGTTAGATGCTTATATTGAACTCAAACGCCAAGAAGTCAATCGTTTACGTATGACGCCACATCCGGTTGAGTTTGATATGTATTACACGTTATAGACTAATTCAGTGAACTATCCCCAAAAAGTCGATTTTTCAATCTGAATTTTTGGGGATTTTTTATATCTATAAAGGGTAAAGCTTTGTCATAATTGCTCAATCATTTTTTTCTACGGGCCTATATACTGCAAGACATCTGAATCATTGTAAGAGGCGTAGAATGAAAATCACTCAGTGGGTTATGGCAGCTGCTTTACTAGGTATGTCGTATGCGGCTAGTGCAGATTCGTGGCATGGTCATCATGGGGGCAGAGGGCATCATCATGGAAAACCATCCAGTTATGAGTACTGGGATGGCAATTGCAAGGTAAAAAGAGAATACAAACGGAACGGGCGCTATAAAGAAAAACGCGATTGTCGTCCTTCTGAGCGCTATTCACGTCGTCATCGCGACGATCATCGTTATGGTATTAATTTGCCTTCAATTATTATAGAGCCCGTCATCCGTATTGGGGGCTAAGGGCTTAGCTAGGCGGCTTCACCACGAGTCAGTGCTTGCGCCCGTTGGCTTAATAGGGCTTCACGACGTACAAAATCCGACACAAAGTCATTAACTGGATTGTTGTGTAGCCCATAGGCCGTATCCCATTGCACAATACGGCCATCTTTCATTACGCCAATTCGGTCCGCGATAGCAAAGGCTTCAGCTTGATTATGCGTCACTAAAATAGCGGTTAAGCCCGTCTTTTGTAAGATTTCCCTAACCTCAAAGGCAAGACGCTCTCGTGTATCTACATCTAAATTAGAAAACGGCTCATCCAATAATAATAAGGACGGCTCAGGGGCTAGGGCTCTAGCTAAGGCAACCCGTTGTTGTTGGCCCCCAGATAGCTCATGAGGAAAGCGAGTTGCGAGATCCTCAAGACCAACGAGATGTAACATTTCAGCAATACGGTGTTGGCGTTGTTGTTTCTCTTGTTTACGTAAGCCAAAACCTATGTTTTTTTCAACACTGAGATGAGGGAACAGAGCATAGTCTTGAAACATCATGCCCACATTTCTTTTTTCAGGTACTACTGTTTCTGTGGCTGAAGACAGAAGTCGATTGTCGAGGTGGATAGAGCCTGTACGTAGTGGTTCAAATCCAGCAATTGCACGTAGTACAGTTGTTTTGCCGCAGCCTGAAGAACCAAGTAAGCAACCAATATGGCCTTTTGTGAGCTGTAAATCTAATTGATTCACGACAGTTTTTAGACCTTGGGCTGTGTGATAAGCCAGAGAAATGTGTTGTAAATCTAAATAGGTATCAATTGACATACAGACTATCCATATTTATGCATGACGAGTATTAAGCTGGGACTTGGCCAGCAGGACGACCGGGATAAGACCAGCAATGACAATGGCCAAAGCGGCGACGGCGCCCTCTTCGTAAGTGCCTCTAGCAGCCTCTGCATATAACCAAGTAGCTAGGGTTTCAAAGTTCATGGGGCGCAGCATTAACGTAGCCGGTAGTTCTTTCATGGCATCTACGAAAATGAGCAAGGCTGCAGCACCAATCGCTGGACGCAATAGGGGTAGATGCACCCGTTTTAATGTGCCGCCAGGGCTTTCACCAAGTAAACGAGAGGCCTGCTCAATAGAGGGCGGAATACGAGCCAAGCCCGCCTCTATACCACCTGCAGAGATAGCGAGGAATCGAATGGCATACACCATGACTAAAGCAGTGGTGGAGCCCATTAAAAACAGTTGTGGTGGTGTTTCTGTAAACCAGTTCAATATGCGATTCAAGGTGCTATCAAAGAACACCAGAGGGCTCAACATACCTATGGCTAAAACGGTACCTGGTACAGCATAGCCCATAGAGGATAAACGGGATAACGTAACGGCTAAACCTTGTTTTTGTCCATAACGAATGGTACGAGCTGCCCACGCAACGATAAGACCAGCGGCAATGGTGGCTGCAGTAGCAACAAAAGCGATGCGTACCGTATTCCAAGCGCTGGAGAGTAACTGTTCTGACACGGCCCCTGTGAGGTGAATATGTTTGTAACTTTCACTGATTAAATAGAGCGCAGGTGCAACAAAGCCAATCAGAATAGGAGCCCATCCTAAAGCCATAGCGATCAGGGCTGAGCTGCCTTTTAAGGCAAAGGGCTGTACCGGGTGTGAGCGTTGGTTTTGGCTATAACGTTGATGGCGTCGGCCATAACGCTCAATAAGAATAAGCGCCACAACTAAGGCCAACATCGATAGGGCAATTTGGGCGGCCCCAGCTAAATCAGAGCGAGTTACCCACGTTGTATAAATAGAAACGGTGAGAGTTTGAATGCCTAAAAACTCAGAGGCCCCTATATCATTTAATGTCTCTAGTAACGCTAAGCTGACACCGACTGCTACCGCAGGCCTAGCCATAGGCAGAGCAACACGGTAAAAAACACTGCGCTGATTTTCGCCTAAGACCCGTGCGGCTTCTAGAAGACTAGCGGCTTGAGTCGCAAACATGGCTCGGGTGCTTAAATACACATAGGGGTATAAAACAAAGCCTAATAAGAAAATAGCGCCAGGCAAGGAGCGTAAGTCAGGCAAGCGGAATTGGCGCGGGCTACTGTAGCCTAAGAGATCACGAATGACGGATTGTACTGGGCCAATCGGATGCAAAATATCCAGATAAGCAAAGGCCACAATATAGGTAGGAACAGCTAAAGGCAGCAAAAGAGCCCATGACAGCACCCCCCTAGTGGGAAATTGATAGGCCGTAATTAACCATGCACTACCGACCCCTAACGCTGTTACCAAGATACCTACGCCTAGCAACAGCAATACCGTATTGCTAAAAGCGACAGGAAGAACATGATTCAAGAGATGTTGCCAATGCTCGGTGGAGCCTTGAAACGCGTGCCATCCTAGAACGAGCACAGGGGCTAAAACAATAGTGGTGATTAGCAAGGCAGCAATTAGCCAGACCTTGCCCACGCTTTGCTGCGAGCGCATAGAAAACAGTACAAAAAGAGGTTTATAAATGCACAGAGGCCGCTGAGCCTGTAAAACAGAGTCAGCGGCCTGAGTAGACGATTTTTTATTAGTTGTTAAAACCAACTTTATCTACTAGTTCGCTAGCAAGTTTACGGTGCTTGGCGATTTCTGTGAGGGGTAGGTTATCAACGGTGAGTTCACCAAAGCTGGCAACTACAGGATCTAGTTCTACACCTGCTTTTACTGGGTACTCATAGTTAGCTTTAGCGTAGAGGCTTTGGGCTTTATCAGAAACCAAGTATTCCAGTAGTTTAACTGCATTGTCTTTGTTAGGTGCATATTTTGCCACGGAAGCGCCAGAAATATTCACATGCGTGCCGCCACTTTCCTTAAATGTAGGACGAATGACCTTAATGGCCTCGCCCCATTTAAAGGCGTCAGATTTAGGATCATCGTTTTTCATGCGCCCTACGTAGTAGGCATTGGCAATACCTACATCACAAATACCACCTAAAATATCACGGGCTACGTCTCGATCGCCACCAGCCGCTTTGCGACCTAAGTTTGCTTTAACGTCTTTAAGCCATTTTTCGGTGGCTTCAGGGCCATTATGAGCAATCATGGCAGCAATCATAGCTGTGTTATAAGGGTGCTGACCAGAGCGAATACATACCTTTCCTTTCCAACGGGGGTCCGCAAAGTCTTCGTAGGTGAGCTCTTTTACGTCATCTAAATCAGCGGCTACGTACGCGACACGATCACGCATCGATAAAGAAAACCATTGATTATCTTTACCTCGTAGATTTTCAGGAATAGCCTCAGTTAATGGCTTGGAGTCTACGGGTTGGGTAATACCAGCCTCGACTAGATCTAACAAGTTACCAATATCTACTGTCATTAAAATATCGGCTGGGGACTGTTCACCCTCTGTTTTGACGCGCTCAATCAATCCGTCTTTGACGAATACGGTATTAACGTTGATATTCGTGTCTGCCGTAAATGACTCTAATAAAGGCAGAATGAGACGAGGTTCGCGAGTGGTGTATAGGTTGATTTCATCTGCAGCAAAAACTGGAGCAGCGGTAAGCCCAACAGAAATCAAAGCAAAACTACCCATCAACGTGCGAATCGAAGATTTTAAGCGCATTCATTAACTCCAAGAGTGACGAAATAAATAACACAATTCTAAATGATAATGATTATCATCTTTGTGTGTAACAATAGCAGAGCAAATTAAAAGCAGCAAGAGCTATAGCAGTTAGAATACGCACTTTAGGAACTATTTTAACTTTTCTTGATCTGTCTTAAACGTTAATGAACAGCAAGACGCTATTTTCCTAACACATCTAGCCGTTAGGGTTATCCCCGCATTCGGGGGTAAACTAGAGGGCATTACTTCATTTTATATATATAGACTTATGGCAGCCTTTAATACTGAAACTGTACTCAGTGTGCATCACTGGAATGACACCTTATTCTCCTTTACCACCACCCGAGACGATGCCCTACGTTTTACGAATGGTCACTTTGTGATGATTGGGCTAGAGGTAGATGGAAAGCCGTTAATGCGTGCGTATAGCGTGGCAAGTCCTAATTACGCAGAGCAGCTTGAGTTCTTAAGTATTAAAGTTCAAGACGGCCCACTTACCTCACGTCTACAGCATTTAAAAGTGGGTGATGAAATTCTCATGAGCCGTAAACCGGTAGGCACCTTGGTGGTAGATGATTTACGCGCTGGGCGTAACCTATACCTATTTGCAACTGGTACGGGCTTGGCACCATTCATGAGCATTATCCAAGACCCCGATACCTATGAGCGTTTTGAAAAAGTGATCTTGATCCATGGGGTGCGCTATGTAAGTGAGCTTGCTTATGCGGATTTCATTGAAAAAGAGCTACCTAATAACGAGTATTTTGGGGAGCTAATCCAAGAGAAATTGCTTTACTATCCTACTGTTACCCGAGAGCCATTTCGTAACGAAGGACGCGTGACCACCCTAATTGAAAATGGTAAGTTATTTGCAGACTTGGGTTTACCTGAGCTTGATCCGGCTTTAGATCGTGGCATGATTTGTGGTAGTCCAGCGATGCTAGAGGACATCAGTGCTTTGTTAAATGAACGAGGATTAGTGATTTCTCCCGGGGTAGGGCAGCCTGGTGATTACGTGATCGAGCGCGCTTTCGTTGAAAAATAATGCGTAATGCTTGTTAACATCGCGCTTTACTGCGTAAAATCAAATTTGTACTTAATTTTTTAGCCTAAAGGCCATTCATGAGTAAACAAATTATTCAAACAGATGCGGCTCCTGCTGCTGTAGGTCCGTATTCTCAAGCGGTCGCTGTTGCTGGTGGTAAAACCGTCTATGTGTCTGGCCAAATTGGTTTAGACCCATCCACTGGTGAATTAGTCTCTGATAACTTCGAAGCTCAAGTACGTCAGTGCTTTACGAATCTAACCGCTGTTATTGATGCGGCGGGCGGCTCGCTAGAGCAAGTGGTAAAGTTAAATTTATTTTTGACTGACCTCAGCAAATTTGCGAGTGTGAATGCGATTATGGCCGAGGTCATGCCCGAACCCTATCCGGCTCGCTCTACATTAGGTGTAGCTAGCTTGCCTAAAAATGCACAATTTGAAGTGGAAGCCATTCTAGTTATCTAGAGCTATGAGTGAATCGTTGCCAGAGGTTACCGACACAAAGAAAACCAAAAAACCGACCCAAGCCCAATTATTAGAAAAGTTGGGTTTGATCGAGGACATGGATTTTATTGTGCATCTACCTCTGCGCTACGAGGATCAAACACAAATTTATGAGATAGCTTCAGTTGCCGTCGGTGAGTATGCTCAAATCGAGGGCAGTGTGGTTCATCAGCAAATTGTGCAACGTCCCCGAAAGCAGTTACAAGCGGTAATACGCGATCAAAGTGGCGAACTATTAGTTCGCCTTTTGCATTTTTATCCTAATCAAATTAAGCAATTTGCAGTAGGTAATACGCTGCGTTTACGGGGTGAGGTACGCAGAGGCTTTAGCACGGCCATAGAGATGGTGCATCCCAAAGTCTCGGTCGCAGGTGCGCCTTTGGCTCAAACCCTAACACCTGTTTATCCGACTACTGATGGCTTAACTCAACCTATGCTGCGTAAAGCCATTGTTAGTGCGTTTGAACGGGCAGATTTACAGGATACGTTGCCTGATAATCTACGTAAAAAATATGGGTTAATTGATTTTGCGCAGGCAGTACAAGACCTGCATTATCCTGCTGTAGAGCATAATCACGCCCTCATGAATCAAACGCATCCTGCTTGGCAGCGAATTAAGTTTGATGAGCTATTGGCTCAGCAATTATCTTTAGCCGCAGCTAGAGCAAGACGAGCGAAGTTAAAAGCACCAAAAATACCGCTTTCAACCAAATTACATACGCAGTTAGCGACGCAGTTACCTTTTAAATTAACGACAGCGCAACAGCGAGTGGTGCATGAAATCGCCTTGGATCTATCTAGGGGCCAACCCATGCATCGGTTACTGCAGGGCGATGTAGGCAGTGGCAAAACCGTGGTGGCAGCGTATGCAGCAGTTCAAGCCATAGAACAAGGTTATCAGGTAGCCTTAATGGCTCCGACTGAACTGCTGGCCGAGCAGCACCATCAAAAATTACAGCATTGGCTAGGCCCTTTAGGCATAGAGGTGGCTTGGTTAAGTGGCAGTTTGACGGCAGCTCAGCGTCGAAAAGCCTATGAAAATGTACAAAATGGCAGCAGTCAGCTGGTCGTTGGTACACAGGCGCTAATCCAAGAAAAGGTGGTTTTTGAGCAGTTAGGCCTAGTTATTTTAGATGAACAGCATCGATTTGGTGTTGCTCAACGTTTAGATCTAAGCCGAAAGGGTTCGGATAGTATGGCCTCAGGGTCAAAGCAAACCTTATTGCCTCATCAATTAAATATGAGTGCCACACCCATTCCCAGAACCTTAGCCATGACATTTTACTCGGACTTAGACGTCTCAGTGATTGATGAGCTACCTCCAGGTCGTAGTCCAATACAAACCAAGTTACTGGCGGCGGATCGCCGCGAGGAAATGATGGATCGAGTTCATCATGCTGTAACAACAGAGGGGCAGCAGGTGTACTGGGTTTGCCCTTTGGTAGAGGAAAGTGAGGCCTTGCAGTTACAGACCGCCGTAGACACCTATGAACTCATGGCACAACAGTTGGCTCCGCTTCGGGTGGGTTTATTGCATGGCCGGATGACAGCAGTTGAGAAAAATAAGGTAATGGATGCATTTAGAGAGGCTGAGATAGATGTTTTAGTCGCCACTACTGTAATAGAGGTAGGTGTAGACGTCCCTAATGCTACTATTATGGTCATTGAACATGCAGAGCGATTTGGCTTAGCTCAATTACATCAGCTTCGAGGCCGAGTGGGACGGGGTGCTAAGCAGTCCTATTGTATTTTGCTCTATCAAACACCATTATCAGCGATTGCACGAGAGCGATTGAGAGCTATGTATGAAACCACAGATGGTTTTGAAATAGCCCAGCGTGATTTGGCTCTGCGCGGACCGGGTGAGTTTCTGGGCTTACGTCAATCGGGGCAAATGTTACTTCGCTTTGCCGATCTTGAACACGATCAGGTGCTGATTGAACAAGCTAAAGAGTGTGCCTCTTATTTATATAAACAATTTCCCTCTATAGCCGCTGAGCATGTGGCTCGTTGGCTAGGCGGAAAAGAAGAGTTTTTACGCAGTTAAATGACCCTAACCGAATTAAAGTATATTGTAGCCGTTGCGCGCGATCGTCATTTTGGTCGTGCCGCAGAGGCCTGTTTTGTAAGTCAGCCTACGCTGTCCGTTGCCATTCGTAAGCTCGAAGAGGAGCTAGACGTTGTCATCTTTGAAAGGGGTGGCACAGAGGTCGGCATCACCCCCATTGGTTTGCGTATTATTGAACAAGCGCAAAAGGTGCTCGAAGAGGGGGCCAATCTAAAGGAAATAGCGCGTCAAGGCCAGAATCCGCTGAATGGTTCGCTGCGGGTTGGGATTATTTATACGGTTGCGCCATATTTATTGCCCTTACTTGTACCACAGCAAATTAAATTAACTCCTCAAATGCCGTTAGTCTTACAGGAAAACTATACGGTACGTTTATTAGAGTTATTACGCCAAGGTGAAATAGATGCTGCGGTAGTGGCTTTACCTCTACCAGAAACGGGTTTTGTAGTGCGTGAGTTATACGATGAGCCGTTTGTCGTGGCTGTACCTCAGGACCATCCTTGGTGCGGGCGCGATTCGATTGATTCCTCGGAATTAAAAAATGAAACGATGCTGTTATTAGGATCAGGGCATTGTTTTAGAGATCAGGTCTTAGATGTTTGCCCAGAGCTTTCTCGGTTTTCTGCTTCGAGCGAGGGCATTCAGCGCACTTTTGAAGGCTCATCCTTAGAAACCATACGCCATATGGTGGCGACTGGAATAGGAGTCACCGTGTTGCCTGCTACAGCACTTAGTGCCACGGCCCAAGACAATGCGTTATTAGAATACATTCCTTTTGCCGATCCTGTGCCTAATCGTCGGATTGCTTTAGTATGGCGTAAAAGTTTTCCACGTACCGCTGCGGTAGAGGCCTTGGCAGAGGCCGTCATGCAGTGTGGTTTGCAAAACGTAAGCTACCTTTCTTAACAAATGAAAAAAATCATGAAAGACCTATAAAAGATCTTGTTAGCGTGATAGGCTAAACATAGTCAATTCGTTTTTACTTTTTAGGAGTTAAGTATGGCTAAGAAATCCAAAACAAACGTTGCAGAAACAGATGTCATTGCCGTTAATATTGGTATTACAGCAGATGACCGTGCTAAGGTCGCCTCAGAGCTCTCTAAGGTTCTGGCTGACTCCTACACGTTGTATATGATGACGCATAATTTCCACTGGAACGTAACTGGACCCATGTTTAATACATTGCACACTATGTTCATGGATCAGTACACCGAACTCTGGCAGGCTTTAGATTTAATCGCTGAGCGCATACGTGCTTTAGGCCATTTTGCCCCAGGTACTTATGCTGAATTTGCCAAGCTTTCCTCTATTGCAGAGCCCACCTCCATCCCCAGCTCAGACGAAATGGTCACGATGCTTTTGGGGGCAAACGAGGCCGTAGCTCGTACCGCCCGCGCCGCCTTCGAGTGTGCTGATGCGGTCAACGATCAACCAACCGCTGATATTCTCACTCAGCGTTTAGATGTACACGAAAAAACGGCATGGATGCTGCGTAGCCTATTGGCTTAATAGGGCTATACGCCTAAGCAAAATCTAGTCGTAAACCCTAGATTTTGCTTGCATTCTGCTACAAAACCGTTTTTTCGGTGTATGCTTTGCTGCACTTATTGGAGGTTTTTTTATGAAAATTCGCATTACCCCTTTAGCTGCAGCACTCGGTTTAGCTGCCGGTATGATGTCCACAACAGCAGCTTATGCTGACACCATTAAATTTGCCATTGCAGGCCCTTTTACCGGTGCATTAACTCAGTACGGTGAAATGGTTAAACAAGGCGTTGATACCGCAATCGAGCAAATCAATGCAGACGGTGGCGTTTTAGGTAAAAAAATCGAAGTTGTTCTAATGGATGACGCGTGTGAACCCAAACAAGGCCCTGTTGTCGCCAACCGTGTAGTAAACGATGAGATCGGTTATGTGATTGGTCACGTTTGTTCTGGCGCAACGATTGCCGCGACAGGTATATATAATGACGAAGGCGTCATTATGATTTCTCCTTCCGCTACGGCTCCTGCTGTTACTGATGGCAAAAATTACGAAACCATCTTTCGCACTATTGGGCGTGATGACCAGCAAGGTCCAGCAGCCGCTAAAATGATTATTGAGCAAATCAAACCTAAAAAGGTTGCTGTGTTGCATGATAAACAATCATACGGTCAAGGTATCGCCACAGCGGTTAAAACAGATTTAGAAAAAGGCGGTATAGAGGTTGTTTTATTCGAAGGGGTAAATGCGGGCGATAGCGATTACTCTGCCGTTATCACTAAACTCAAAGGCACAGGCGCTGACTTTGTTTATTATGGTGGTTATCACCCCGAAATGGGATTGCTATTACGCCAAGGCGCTGAGCAAAACTTAGGCATTCCTTTTATGGGTCCAGAGGGCGTAGGTAATCCTGATATTAATGCGATTGCTGGTGATGCCGTAGAGGGCATGTTAGTTACGTTGCCTGCTGACTTTACCAAAGATGCGGCTAACGAAGCCTTAGTTAAAGCCTTTAAAGACAAAGGTCGTGATCCTGGTGGTGCCTTCCAAATGACGGCTTACTCAGCGACCCAGGCGTTGGTCGCTGGCCTTAAAGGTGCAGGTAAAGACGATCCCACAGAGGTAGCTAAGTACTTACATGCCAACGAGGTCGAAACCTCAATTGGTACTATTTCTTGGAACGAGCAAGGCGACTTAAAAGAGTTTAAATTTGATGTGTTCGAATGGCATAAAGATGGTTCTAAAACCATTTATGGCCAGTAATTAATACTGCAAACTTAAAAAACCGTGATAGTGTTATCACGGTTTTTTTTATTTAACGAGGCATAAAAGCAGGTTCTAAAATACCTTGTAAATCTGGGTAGGGGATATGTAATTCTGGTTGCCCCGATGAGTACGGAGCCAGTTCATACGAGTTGTATTTTACAACTACGCCTGAGTCCGTTAAAGCGATATTGTCATTTGGTTGAAAAGGCCAAAGACGATTGTACTCGGTGGGGTTTTCCTGTGCCGCATCTTGCGTTTTGAGCCAAGCCTGATGAGCTTGTTGTAAACGCTGTACAAAAGCCGAGGTTTGATTTGGCTTAATAATTTGATTGAATGCCAAAGGCTTGTTGTTTTGGTGATCCCAATTAATAAAACGGGTTTCACTCATACCATGGGCTGCTCCGGTGAGATATTGCCAAGCACCTAGCTCAATAACCGTTAGGTGTTTATTACGATAACGTGTTTTAGCCGCTAAAATAACTTGATCTCTTTGTCCTGCATGGAGCCAAAAATAATCTGTAAAACTGCGGGTATTTTGATGTAGAGCATTGGTACCATCAAAATGCGTCATTTCCGCTAGTTGTTGATCCACATAGTCAGTTAATGCTTTATTTCCTGGGAAAATAAGAGAGTCAATTTTTAATGTAGGACAGTCTCCCTTACAGCCGGGTTTAGTCCGATCTACTTTTAATGGCTGTGTAAAAGCCCCGTCTTTGCTGGTGACATCAGTGGTTTGCGTCGGAATTAACGAAATATCTTTGGCTGGCGTGGCACATGCAGCCAAGATGACGGTAGATAAACTGAGTAATCCTAAACGCAAAGTGGAATGACGCATAATGAAAACTCCTTTACTTTATACTGGATGCATCTTGCCCAAAGAGCAGTTTACGAGACTGCTCATCGGTAACAGAGGGTTGAGTATTGATTTGACTTGCTTTGTCATAAGCTCGCACAGTAGCTGGGCGCGACGCTATACGATCATACCAAGCTTTTAAATAAGGATAGTCATTTAGGTTTTGGCTTTGGGCCTCGTGTGGCACTATCCAAGGATAGCAGGCCATATCGGCAATACTGTAATCCCCAGCGATGAAATCGCGGTCTTTTAGCTGTTTATTGAGTACAGCGTACAGACGTGCGGTTTCTTTAATGTAGCGTTGTTGGGCATATTCAATTTTCTCAGGTGCATAAATAGAAAAATGATGATTTTGTCCTGCCATAGGACCCAATCCACCCATTTGCCAGTTTAACCATTCCAAGGTTTGTGTTTTTTTGCGAAGATCTTTAGACAGAAACTGCCCTGTTTTTTCAGCTAAATAATACAAAATAGCCCCAGACTCAAAAACAGTGATAGCTGCGCCACCATCTGTAGGAGCATGGTCTACAATAGCAGGAATACGATTATTGGGTGCAATGGCTAAAAAATCCTCAGCAAATTGATCTCCCTTGCCTATATTGACCGGAATAATTCGATAGTCTAATCCGGCTTCCTCAAGGAATAGGGTGATTTTATGGCCGTTGGGGGTAGTCCAGTAATAGAGATCAATCATGTTTATCCTTTGTGTAGGTGGCTATGACTAAAATTTATCATAATCCTCGTTGCAGTAAATCACGAGCGGCATTAGCTCTTTTACAAGAGCGTGGGTTAAACCCAGAGATCATTGAGTATTTAAAAACGCCACTCAATGCGGAGCAAATTCAAGAGCTGATTGCTCAATCTAATTTGTCTGTGCGCGAAGCTATGCGTACGACTGAAGATATTTATAGCACGTTGGGCTTAGCTGAAGCCAGTGATGATGAGTTGCTGCAATCTATTGCAGCACATCCAATTCTTTTGAATAGACCTTTGGTGCAGACAGAAAAAGGGGTGCGTTTAGCCCGTCCCTTAGAGGCCATCGAAGATATTTTGTAGGTGTGAAAATAAAACCCGTTTTAGCATGACTCAGTAGGCATACAAGTACCTGCTGCATCATATAAAACGGGTTTTATGTATGAATTAGCTAGCGATTGCTTCTAGAGATATACGAATGGTGACCTCATCGCTTACGCCTGGTGCAAATTTATCAGCATTAAAATCAGAGCGTTTGATATCAACCTCAGCATTCGCTCCCAAGGCTGGTTTTTTCAGCATTGGATGAGGCTTGGCAGCAAATGAATCCAATTTAAGTGTTACCGGTTTGGTAATTCCCTTGATGGTTAGCTCACCCTCAACAGCTGTAGGCTTATCACCTTCAAATAGCACTTTGCTGGATTTGAATGTAGCAGTAGGAAATTGAGCCGTATCTAAAAAATCAGGGCCTTGGATATGACCGTTAAAGCCTTCATGGCCGGTATCAACGGAGCGAGTGTCAATTTCAATAGAAACCTCACCTGTTTTTGCTTCTAGATCTAAAACAACCTGTCCTGTCGTTTTGTCAAAACGGCTTACTTGTTGGCTTAGGCCCATGTGATTGTAAGAAAAATGAGCAAAAGTATGGGATGCGTCAACTTGATACGTGACAGGCTCTGCCATAGCAGGGGCGCTCATTACAGCAGCCAAAGCACTAACAATAGCTAAACGACGAAATGTGGTTTTCATAAAAACTCCTAAAAAAATTACTCAGTGGCTACAATTTTGAAATCGACGCGAATATCATTTGCGACTATATCAAACTTAGACCAGGCGCCTTCACCAATGGCGTAGTCACCACGTAATAAAGAAAAACTTCCTGTAAAGGTCGCTGTATTTTCGGTTTCATTTAAGGTGGCGGGGAAACGAATTTCTTGTTCGTGTCCTTTAATCGTTAGCTGACCAACAACCTCAAACTCATTATCTGCCTTGACCTCTATAGAGGTCGCTGTGAAAACGGCATCTGGATGTGCGGCGGCATTAAACCATTCTGGCTTAATCACTTCGGCATCAGCGTCATCAGAACCTGTGTCTACGCTATTTAATTGAACATGTAGTTGAACTTTTGCTTTACTTGCATCGGCTGAGTCAAAATGAATATCACCGTTAAAGCCAGTAAATACGCCGTCCATATTGACGCCCATTTGTTCATAGTGAAACTGAATTTGACTTTTTGAGCTGTCAATATGGGTGTAAGTAGCAGCAGAGGCGAGCAAAGGAAAGCTAAGTAGCGCAGCAGTTAAGGTGCGTTTAAACATAAATAAGGTCCTAGTAGTTATTTCATACGTGCTAATAGATTATCTTTATCAATAAACTGGTGTTTTAGGGCCACAAGAAAATGCCCAGCGACCAGTGCAATAAAGCCTATATTTAAGTATCCATGAGTGGCTGCGAGCAGGTTAGCTAACTCTTTGTTTCGATCGATGAGATCAGGCAAGGGCAGCACACCAAACCACACGGTTTGAAAACCCATAGCCGAACTCATTAACCAGCCTGACAAGGGGACAGCAAACATCAATGCATATAGTGCATAATGGCCCATATGTGCCAGTTTTTGTGAAAAAGGCGTCATACTTTGAGGTAAGGCTGGAGCCGGGTGACTTAAGCGCCAAACTAAACGTAGTAAGGCCAGGAGAAATAGGCTAACACCAGCCCATTTATGCCACGAATATACTTGTAGTTTATTCGGTGAAAATGGCAGGCTTTGCATATAGAAGCCTAAAAAAAACATGCTAATAAAACCAATTGCCATTATCCAGTGTAAACCAATGGCGATACGTGTATAGCGTTGACTCATGAATTCTCTCTATACGTTATGTATTAATCTTATAGTTATACTGTACCTTTTTTGATTGGTGCAAAAAAGGTCTAATTCAGCAATTAACTATTGTTTATTTTGCGACAATGAACCAATTTGAAATGATGGCGCTTTTTATACAAGTCGCCGAACTAGGTAGCTTTGCAGCCGCTGCAACCCAAAAAGGCATTGCACGGTCTGTAGTAACTCGTCAAATCGCCGCCTTAGAAGCTCATCTGGGAGTGCAGCTCATTGCGCGTAGTACGCGTCGTCAAGCCTTAACATCCGCTGGCAAAGTTTATTTAGAGCGTTGTAAGGCTATTATCGATTTGGTTCAGCAAAGTGAGGCAGAACTGATCGAGGAGCAACTCACGCCTAAAGGTAATTTGCGGGTAAGCCTACCTTTAAGTTTTGGGTTACGTCACTTATCCGATGTATTGATGCAGTTTGCTCAACGTTATCCAGATATTCACCTAGAGCTTGATTACAGCGACAGAATGGTAGACGTAGCAGCAGAGGGCTTTGATGTTGCTATACGTATCGCCAGTGAACTCGCTCTCAGTGATATTGTGCGTAAAATCGGACAGTGCGAATTGTATTTTGTAGCTGCTCCTAGTTATTTAGCCTTGCATGGCACCCCACAAAGTCCAGAGGACTTATTGCAGCATCAATGCTTGCAATATAGTCATCATAGTCGTTGGATGTTTACCGAAAGTGGCAAAGAGGTCAGTTTTAGTACCAAAGGTCGCATTAAAGCAAATAATGGTGATGCGTTAGCTAAAGCGGCAGCAGCAGGGATGGGGGTGAGCTTAATGCCTGATTTTATCGCACGTGACTATTTGGCGGATGGTAGGCTAACTCGGATCTTGTCAGATGCTACCCAAGCACCTATAGGAATTTATGCTGTATTGCCTAGTAATAGTTATATTCCAGAAAGGGTAAAGTTGGTGGTTGATTTTCTCGCTGAGAATGTGCCTATCTCATTACAAGAACAAAAAGGCGCATAAATAATTTAATTATGTAAAGTTTAACTGAAAGTATTCAATTACATTGGATTTTTAAGTTTGGATATAGGTATAGATATATATCTATACCTATATCCAAAGTCGCCTTAGCAGGTGTGATTATGCTAGCGGTAGGGTATGGAGGATCCCAATGGATCTTGCATAGCCGGGCCCCAGATACCACGTTAATTCCCCTACCAAATTTAACGGATGATAAGCTGATTCAGCAAGGCGCTTACGTATCCAGAACAGGGGATTGTGTTGCTTGTCATACTACCCCCGGTGGAAAGCCATATGCAGGTGGATTAGCAATGCAAACGCCTTTAGGTGCGATTTACTCATATGCCTAGGCCCGACTTCCCACCCAAGGTAAATGACTGGCCAAATGGCAAAAAACCTAAAGATGCGCGCTATTGATAACTAATTTCACGCCTTATTGGGCAAAAACCGCTAGCAGAATTGACTAGCGGTTTTTTTGTGCACGTTGTTTTGCCAAACGACTAGGAGCCTGACGTAATGAACTACGACTACTAGAGCCTGATTGGGTTAACTGCTGCTGTAATTGTTGGAGCAGGGCGTGTAAATCCTGATTTTTTTGCTCAATCAGCTGATGTTGTTTAGTCGCTTGTTCCAAGACATTTTGTTGGTAGCGATATTGCTGCTGCAATTCCACATAGGACTTTTGGTGCTCTTGGTATTGTTGTTGCGTTTCTTGAAATTTTTGCTGTAATGAGATAAATCGCTGTTGATCTTGCTGTTGTGTTTTAGCAGATTCTTGACGTGTTCTTTCTATCTCTAGGCGAGCGTATTTTTCCATATCAGCGGCTCGCTGCTCACTCAAGCTAATTTGTTCTTTTTGAGCTAATAGGGCTTTTTCATGTTGTAAAAGCATTTCTTGCTTTTGTTCTTGCTGCAAATGAAGCTGCTGCTGCAAGGTGGCTGAATGCAATTGTTCCTTTTGCACGCTTAATTGCAATCCCTCTATTTTTTCATCTTGTTGTTGTAGTTGTTGCTGGGCAATTAGCAGGGCGCTTTGTAGTGTATCGATGGTTTCGATCGCCTCTTGCTGTTTTTTTTCTGCTGCAGCTAATTGAACATAAATAGTTTGATTTGCCTGCTCTGTGGTTTGCAGAGCCTGACTCACACTTTCTTCCCAAAGCTGGGCTACCAACATGCCGGCGCTTTGCTTTAAAGCAGCAGGGATATCTGCTTGTTCCATGCGAACCTGACTACGATCACGCAGTTCTTTCCAAAACAACTTTAAGGCCTCAGCCGGAGCGCCCATGCTGCCTTTGCGCACCAGCTGGTACATGCGGTTTGTTGTGGGCGTGCTGTCATATTGAAAAAACAGTAAAGACGCCACTGCCTTGTAGAGATCAATGGTATTGGAGTGCTGACTACGTAATTGTTCTACGGCTAGATGCAGTTGGGACTCAGTTAAAGCGGATTGACTCATGGCAGTACCTTTAAGGCAGTTAACAGCAAAATAAGAATGATAACGCATCGCTGAGAATACCTTATCAAAGATCGATAGACATATATTGTATGATTATCTTATATATCATATTTTATTACGTATTACGTAAAAATATCAACTTCATTATTATTAGATTTGACATTATCAACATAATGTCAAGTTGAGGTATAATAGTAAAAGATAAAATAAAGTAGGTTTAATTATGCAAACACACGTACCTGCAGCATTAGAGTTTTATGCTCCAATCTCTACAGCCGTTGATGGTTCGATGGGAACAAATCGGGCGCACAGTCCATCCACCTTGCTTCAGGCTGACAATGATCTAGATGCCATCAAAGCCTGGTTAGCCCAATACATAGACAGTCCCAATACCTTTACTAGCTATAGAAAAGAATCAGAACGTTTATTACTTTGGGCGAATTTAGAAGCTGGCAAAGCCATTTCCTCACTAACACACGAAGACTTACTGCGTTACCAATATTTTTTACAAGACCCTCAGCCTGCTGCACGCTGGATCTTAAAAAATGGCTCTAAGGTTGCTCGATCACATCCTGACTGGCGCCCTTTTGTTGGGCCATTATCAATAAGCAGCATTCGCCAAGCCTTGGCCGTTTTAAATAGCTTATTTAGTTGGTTAGTATCTGCCGGTTATTTGGCTGCAAATCCATTATCGGTTCTGCGGGGCGCTCGTATAGCTCCTCCTAAGCGTATGCAACGCTACTTAGATATGGATCTTTGGGAGCAGGTAAAACAGTGTATTGCTGACTTGCCGCAAGAGTCCGATAGAGAGCTTGAGCATTATTATCGTTATCGATGGCTATTTTCATTATTATATTTATGTGGATTACGTGTTTCTGAGTTAAGCCAAAATCAGATGGGTTCTTTATTTTCCCGCCGAGATCGGCATGGTGTGATGCGCTGGTGGATGGATATAGTAGGTAAAGGTCAAAAAACACGCACTGTGCCTATCACCAGTGAACTCATGGATGAGTTGGCGACTTACAGAACCTTTAAAGGCTTAAGCCCCTACCCGCTTGCTAATGAGGATTTGCCCTTAATTTTACCTATAGGATCTATACAAAATAAACCGTTAACACGAGCCGCTATTCATCTTATTGTTAAACGTATTTTTGCTGATACAGCGGCGCGTTTACGTGCCCAAGGCCCCGAGTTCGAGGGTGAGGCGCAACACGTAGAACAAGCCTCTACGCACTGGTTGCGACATACAGCAGGGACTCATATGCTGGAGCAAAATATAGATTTGCTGCATGTGCGCGATACCTTGGGACACGAATCAATCAATACGACGAACCGGTACTTACATACTGCAGATGATGCGCGCCATGATGCGACCG
>NZ_CANRIC010000026.1:0-28081 GCF_947630565.1 uncultured Paenalcaligenes sp. | reverse complement strand
ATAAAGAAAAGCCGCAGTATACAACAAGGCATACTGCGGCATAAACCCCTGAAAAAACAGGGGCACCAGTAACGAGACGGTATGAACTTGTTACCGGCGCACACCGCTGTATTATTACATACATAGCGCTTTGAAATAAAATAGCAGCTAAGATACAACAGTTTGAGCCTTTGAGCTGCCCCCTTTTGCCATACGGAAATGTAATCATGTTAGATGTAATCTTCCCCTTCATCGGGGGGGTAGGCTTGTTTTTAATTGGAATGATGCTGCTATCTAAAGGCTTAGTTGCCTTTGCTGGGCAGGCCTTACGTAAAGCCTTAGTTCGTTTTACCGGCACCCCGCTGAAAGCTTTTGCTTCGGGTGCGGTCATGACGGCAATGATGCAGTCGTCGACTGCTACCACCGTGACTCTCATTGGTTTTGTGAGTGCGGGTTTAATTTCTTTTTCCCATGCCATTGGCGTGGTGATGGGAGCCAGTTTAGGTAATACCGCTGCAGGCTGGCTGGTCTCTGGTGTCGCCCTAAAAATCAATCTCAGTTTTTACACTATGCCATTAATTGGTTTAGGGGCTCTTTGTAAGCTCTTAGCCCGAGGCCGTATTGGTGATTTTGGAATGGCCATCGCCGGCTTTGGTATCTTATTTTTAGGTTTACGAACCTTACAAGACGCCATGGGGGGCCTAACGGCCCATTTTGATTTGGCGATTCTGCCGGTGGGAGGCTTAGGCGCACACCTAATTATCATGTTAATTGGCCTAGCGATGACAGCGTTACTGCAGTCCTCTACGGCAGCGATTGCCACTACATTAACCGCCGTACATGCTGGGGCTATTAGTTTAGATCAAGCAGGATCTGTCATTGTAGGTGCAGCGATTGGCACCACCATCACCAGCGCCTTAGTCAGCATAGGGGCGAGTACCGCGGCTAAGCGAACGGCCTTAGCTCACATCCTATTTAATTTAGTGGTGGGGCTAATTGCAATTATTTTGCTACCGGCTTATTTATTTGCGCTGATGCGTATTGCTAATTATTTAGAGATTCAGCCGGGTGCGCTCAGTTTGGCCGCCTTCCATACTTTATTTATTTTAATTGGCTCGGCGGTTTTTCTGCCCTTTACTGAACGCTTTGCACAGTTAGTTGAACGGCTACTGCCCGAAAAGGCCAATGACCTAACCCCTCACCTAGATAACAGCTTACTTGGGGTGCCTGCTATTGCGTTAGAAACAGCACAGCGCACCATCGAGGAATTAGCACAGGATATTTTCATTATCCATAGACAAATCGTACAAAATGAAGGGCGCGTCAACATTATGCAAATTAAAGCCCAGCTTCAGGCCTTAGAGTCTGTGTTTGATTTTGTGACCCGAACGCAAATCGAAAGCGATGATAATGTCCTAAACCAACAAAAAGTGGCTCAACTTCATGCCATTGACCACCTGATTCGACTGGCGGCACGTCAGCATTATTTTATTGATGAAAACCATCAGATAAATCAACGTGCTTTCACTGATGGCATAGAGCACTGCGTAGAGCAAATCCGTCTTATTCAATCTGGGCTAGAGCATGACACACCGGTGGAATGGGTCAAAAAACTAAAAGTAGAAGCCAAAGCCCTCAAGGACTTATCGGCTGAAACGCGCTCCATTTTATTACAGCAGCCCAGCCACACCAGCTCAAATAGAGACATTTTGCTAGAGACAGATAATTATCGATGGTTAGAAAGAAACGCCCATCATATTTGGCGTATCGGCTATTATTTACAGCAGGCGCGTCAAGCGCAAAAAGACTAATAAGGATCTCTATGAAAGCTCTAGCCCCGTTGGTTGCCTCGCTCTTATTTGGACTCTGTTCGGCTGTAACTGCTGCCCCTATTACCCTAAAGGTAGCCCATTTTTTACCGCCTAGCTCTCCCGGCCATAAAGAGGTTATTCAACCTTGGTGCGAAGCCATCAAAGCAGATTCAGACGGGCAGTTACAGTGCCAAATTTATCCTGCTATGCAATTGGGGGGGACTCCGGCACAATTACTGAATCAAGTTAGAGATGGGATCGCAGACGTGGTCTGGACTTTACCCGGTTATAACCCAGGGATGTTTCCTATCTCAGAGGTCTTTGAGCTGCCCTTTATGACGACCACTGCTCCCGCCTCATCTCGTGCTTTATGGGACTTTATTAACGACTACGCCCAAGCAGAATTTGCTGATGTCAAACTCATTGCGGCGTGGATCAGCGGCCCTTACCAAATTCACACACGGAAAACAGCAGTACGCAAGCTTTCTGATTTAGCAGGCTTAAAAATCCGAGCCCCCTCTCGATTAAGCACCCGTTTACTGAGTGCCTTAGGGGCAACTCCTGTTGGCATGCCTGTTCCTCAAATTACCGAGGCTTTATCCAAAGGAGTTATTGATGGTGCGATGGCCCCGTGGGAAGTACTGCCCGCAACCAAAGCCCATGAACTCACGCAATATCACACCGATGTCGTCAAAGGCCGCACCCTAGCCACCTCTACCATGGTGTTGTTGATGAATCCCGCCCGCTACCACTCGTTAAGCCCAGAGCTACAAGCCGTAATAGATAAAAACAGTGGCGCTACTACCTCTGCGTGGATTAGTGAGCAATTTGCCCAAGCCGATGCCGTGGGCTTACAGGCTGCCCAAGAGCGTGGTAATGAAATTATTTACCTAACCACCACCCAAACTGAACATTGGGAAGCTGCCGCCCTGACAGTGACAGAGCAATGGATACAGCAAATGAATCAACAACATAAAGGTGCAGAACTGGTCAAGGCCGCCCGATCACTGGTCGATAAATACACAAAAAAATAAAATACCTCAATCGCATATACGCATAAACAGCAGTACCGGAATCGGTTAAAGCCTTGGATAATATATAGATAAGTACAATTTGCTTTACGTATCCATATTTACCCAAGGTTTTATATGATTTCAGAACACGACTGCTCTCAGCTTGATGCCAAAGACGAACTGGCTCATCTACGTGAGTTATTTGCCTTACCTGCAGACACCATTTATTTGGATGGTAATTCATTAGGTGCTCAACCTAAAGCAGCGCTCTCCCATGCTCAACATATCATTAGCCAAGAATGGGGTACCGATCTCATTAAAAGCTGGAATAAAGCCGGCTGGTTTAATCGCCCTCTTTCCATTGGTAATGAATTAGCCCCTATTATTGGAGCCGGGCCCGACGAGGTCGCAGTCACTGATTCAACATCAGTAAATATTTTTAAAGCCGTTGCCGGTGCTTTGCACATTCAAAAAAATAACGCAGCTACTGCACAGCGTCGCATCATTCTTACAGAGCGCAGTAATTTCCCTACCGATATTTACATCCTAGAGGGAATTAAGCACTTTTTAGATGATGGTTACGAACTGCGCTTAGTCGATAGCCCAGCTGACCTAGAGCACGCTATTGATACGGATGTGGCCGTCGTTCTGTTAACGCATGTCAACTATCGTACCGGCTATATGTTAGACATGGCGGCCTTAACTGCTCATGCTCAACAACAAGGTGCGTTAATAATTTGGGATTTATGTCATTCCGCTGGGGCCGTTCCGGTGGATTTAACTCAGGCAAAAGCCGACTTTGCCGTAGGCTGTACCTACAAGTACCTGAATGCTGGCCCCGGTGCACCCGCTTTTATTTGGGTACCTAAAAAACATCAAGCCCTATTTACTCAGCCGTTAACTGGCTGGTGGGCACACCAATCTCCCTTTGAGATGCAGCCCTCTTTTCAGGCGGCAGGGGATATTCGTGGTGCACTATGTGGCACTCAGCCCATGATTTCGCTCTCGTTAGTATCCAGTGGGCTCGCTGCGTTTAAACAGACCTCGATGGAAAAAATCCGCCTAAAATCCTTAGCGCTGACTGATTTATTTATTCGTCTCATTGAGCAACGTTGCGCGAACCACCCCCTAACTCTAGAAACCCCGCGTGACCACGCTCATCGTGGCAGTCAGGTCAGCATCGCTCATCCACATGGCTATGCGGTTATTCAAGCCCTGATCGAACAAGGCGTTATTGGGGATTATCGTGAACCCCATATTATGCGCTTTGGTTTCACCCCTCTCTATACGTCTTTTATGGATGTATGGCGCGCAGTAGACATCCTAACGGATATTCTAGATCATAAAAAATACGATATTAATTTGGCAAAAAGTGCTGTGACCTAAGCCCTCATTGCGCCATCTGGTATCGTCCTAATGGGCCATAAACAAAAGAGCGTTATTTACCAATAAAAATATGAAAAACAGAAAAATCTGGGATATTTCTCCACCTATTTCCTCGTTAAGCCCCGTCTTTCCGGGCGATACGCCCTATAGCCAAGACTGGACCTGGCAGCTCTCTGCTCAATGCCCTGTGAATGTCAGTACGATTCATATGTCTCCACATGTAGGGGCGCATGCGGATGCCCCATTACATTACAAAGCAGGGGGCCACAGTGCGGGAGAACTCGATTTAGTCCCATTTTTAGGCCCGTGTCGCGTCATTCATGCCATCGGCTGTCATGACCTGATTCAACCGCATCACGTAGAACATGCATTACTGTATGTTCCGCCTCGTATTTTAGTACGCACTTATCCGCATGCTATTCCCACAAACTGGCAAGATCAGTTTGCTGCCTTTGCCCCTGAAACCATTGATTTACTGCATGCGCATGGGGTGCGTTTAATTGGCCTAGACACCCCCAGCATTGATCCATCCACAAGCAAAACACTAGATAGCCATAAACGTATTTTGTCCTACGAGATGCGTGTTTTAGAGAATCTAGATTTATGTCAGGTGGATGCTGGCGACTATGAGCTCATCGCCCTACCTTTAAAATTAATGCAGGCAGATGCCAGTCCCGTTCGCGCCATATTACGCGCCCTTTAACTCATTCAAATAACGAGTATGACTACACCACAAAAACCCGAAGACATTGTGAAAGCCGAAGGCGCACAACTGGATTTCTCCAAAGACATGACATATGGTGGCTATCTGCATTTAGATGAGATCCTAAATGCCCAGCACCCCCTGTCACCGGATCATAACGAGATGCTATTTATCATCCAGCATCAAACCAGCGAACTATGGATGAAGCTGATGCTGCACGAGATGGCTGCTGCCGTCGAGCATCTGCGTAATGATAATCTGCCTACCGTATTTAAAATGCTGGCTCGTGTTAGCCGCATTATGGAGCAATTAGTCCATGCTTGGACAGTGCTATCCACCATGACACCCCCAGAGTACAGTGCTTTGCGCCCGTATCTGGCTCGCTCTAGTGGCTTTCAAAGCTACCAATACCGACAGATTGAGTTTATGTTGGGCAATAAAAATGCCGCTATGCTTAAACCCCACTCTCATCGTGATGATTTGCTTGCTGCCGTTCAAAAGGCTTACGAGGCTCCCTCGTTATATGATGAGTCCATCCGTCTCATGCACCGTCATGGCATTGCTGTTCCCGAGTCCTACTTACAGCGTGACTGGACCACCCCTTACGAGGCCAGCATGGATATTCAGGCAGCGTGGTTAGTCGCCTATAAAGACCCCAAAACTTATTGGGATATTTATCAGCTAGGGGAAAAACTCACTGACATTGAAGATGCGTTTAGACAATGGCGCTTTCGCCATCTAACTACGGTTGAACGTGTGATTGGCTTTAAGCGCGGCACTGGCGGCACATCAGGGGTGGATTATTTACGAAAAATGCTGGATGTGGTGTTGTTCCCAGAGCTATGGAGCTTACGTACTGAGCTATAACAATCCGTAGCTCTGGTGCGATACGGGTTAGAGCTATGATTTAGGCTCTAGCTCGTACCACAAAGGGGGCGTTTTATTTATGGCAGCCAAGGCATCCAAATAGGCCATATGATCCGCCAAATCTTGCTCTGAGGCATTAATAACAGGCAGCCCGCTGGTATCAATACGCGCAAACTCCGTGCTATTTCCATCCGCATCGCGGTCAGCATCAAAGCTCATCAATAAGCTTTCTTGGCCGCGAGTCATGGCCAACCACACGTCCGCTAATAGTTCCGAGTCTAATAACGCGCCGTGTAATACGCGGTGCTCATTAGAAATACCATAGCGGTCACATAACGCATCTAAGTTATTACGCTTTCCTGGATGCAACTCTCGTGCATACACCAATGAGTCCGTTATTTTCCCACAGTATTCCGTGAAAGGCTTATACCCAAAGCGCACAAACTCCGCATTTAAGAACTTAGTATCAAAAGGAGCATTGTGAATAATGATCTCGGCACCAGACACAAAAGCAATAATTTGATCTATCACCTGCTCAAAAGGCGGATGCTGAGACAGAAACTCGGTCGTTAGCCCGTGCACATCTAGGGCCTCTGGGTCCGAGTCACGCCCTGGATTCACATAGAGATGGATTTGATTTTCAGGCGCAGTTAACACCTGTCTATTAGCGATCTCCACGCCTGCAATCTCGACCAACCGGTGGCCATCTTCAGGATCTAAACCTGTGGTTTCGGTATCTAAAACAATTTGTCGCATAACACGTATTTACTCTGAGGTTGAATGAGATGGCTTTATTTTTGCTGCGATTAGCGTATAGGCGGCGGGCACAACAAATAAAGTGAGTAGGGTGCCAAAAGTTAGCCCACCAACTAATACCCACCCAATTTGCTGCCGGCTTTCGGCCCCGGCTCCGCTTGCATAAGCCAAAGGAATCACCCCCAACACCATCGCCCCCGTTGTCATCAGAATAGGACGCAATCGCATTTCACATGCTCGAACGACGGCGCTATATAAGCCCATCCCCTCGTTGCGTAGCTGGGTGGCAAACTCCACAATTAAAATACCATGTTTGGTAATCAATCCGACCAGCGTAATCAAACCAATTTGACTATAGATAGACAAGGTTCCCCCACTGAGCCAAAGCGCCAATAATGCCCCTGTCATGGATAAAGGCACAGACAGCATAATAATAAGAGGGTTACGCCAACTTTCAAACTGTGCCGCTAGCACTAAATAAATGAAGACCAAGGCCATTGCAAAAATAAAATACATGCTGCCTGATGAATCCCGGAACTCTCTGGACTGACCATCTAAATCCGTCTGCACGGAATCAGGTAAATGTTGCGCAGCCACCGATTGCATATGTGCAAGCACCTCGCCCAGTGCATATCCAGGTGTTACTGCCGCTTGTACAATCACCGCACGCAATCGATTAAAGTGATTAAGTGACTGGGGGGAAACACTCTCGTGAATGGTTAAAAACCCACCTAAAGGCAACATTTCACCGGTTTCAGCCCGTACATAAATGTCTAATATATCCGCCGGATTCGCTCGGTTTTGTTTATCCACCTGAACGATAACATCATATTGCTCACCGTCCTCTTCAAAGCGTGTGACCTGTCGCCCCCCTAATAACGTCTCAAGGGTGCGGCCTACCGTATCAACGGCTACGCCTGCATCAGCCAATTTATCTCGGTCTATTTCCACCCGTAACTCAGGGGTATTTAAGCGTAGGTCGGTATCAATATTCTGCAACCCAGGGTAGTCACGTAACTGTTCTAGGAACCCATCAACAATGCGTGCTAATTCAGGGTATGGGGCTTGGCTCATGATCACAAACTCGACGGGCTTAGAGGTGGCTCGTTGACCAAATGAAGGGGGATTGGTCGGAAAAGCTCGTACCCCTGGCAAAGCAGAGAACTGAGGCTGCAAACCGCGTGCGATTTCTTGTTGACTACGTTCACGCTCTTCCCAGGGTTTTAAGCGCAAAATAGCAAACGAGTCTGACACGGTAGGAAAGCCAATCACGGCCTGATAGCCAGACGTTTCTGGCTGCTCGGCATAAAACTGCTCTACTTGTTTTACACTCTCTAAGGTGTACGCCAGCGTGGAGCCTTCAGGGGAGGTCACAATACCAAAAATCACACCTCGATCCTCTATAGGAGCAAGCTCACTTTTGATGATCGTAAATAAAAAGCCACTGCCCACCGCTACCGCCACACCTAACAACAACACCACCGTTCTGTGGCGTAAGGCGCGCAGTAGTCCTTTTCTGTACCAGCGCGTCAATGTATTTAACCAGCCCTCTATGCGCAAGTACCAACGCCCTGGCTTGTGATTAGCTCGTAATAAGATCGAACACATCATCGGCGTCAGCGTTAAGGCCACAAAACCAGACACCAAAACGGCTCCGGCTAAGGTCAAGGCAAACTCAATAAATAACCGACCCGTTCTGCCGGTAGCAAAGGCTAAGGGAGCAAAAACCGTCACCAAGGTTAGGGTCATGGCAATCACAGCCCCACCAATTTCCTTAATACCAAGAAAAGACGCACTCACACGATCCATGCCATTTTCTATATGACGATAGACGTTTTCCAACACCACAATCGCGTCATCCACCACCAGCCCGATAGCCAATACCATCGCCAATAAGGTCAAGGTGTTTATAGAGAAGCCAAAGGCATACATAATCCCCAAACCACCAATCAAGGACACAGGAATGGTGACAATAGGAATCAAGCTGGCGCGTACATTACGCAAGAAAAACAAAATTACCAACATGACCAGTAGCGTGGCCTCAATGATGGTGGCATACACAGAATCAATGGATTTTTGAATAAATACCGAGCTGTCATAGGCGACATTTAAGCGCATATTAGCGGGTAGATTCTCGTTAATGGCCTCTACCTCGTCTCTGACGGCCTTAGATAAACTTAAAGGATTGGCGGTGGACTGTTTGGTCACCCCAATCGTCAAACTATTTTGACCATTAAAACGGGCTAGAACCCGTTCTTCGGCGGCAGCCACCTTAATCTCTGCCATATCCCCTAAGCGTATGGGAAAACCGTTTCTATGCGCCACGATCACATTTTGAAACTGCTCCACGGTTTGTAAGTCGGTAGAGGACACCACAGAAAACTCGCGTAACTGAGACTCAATACGCCCTGCTGGAATCAAGATGTTTTGCTTGCGTAAGGCGCTCTCTATGTCTTGTACGGTTAGGTTTAAACCCGCCATACGGGCTCTATCCACATTCACGCGCATAGCAGGTAAACGTTCACCAAAAACACGTATCTCAGCGGCACCGGGCAACACCGACAGACGCGTTTTTATGTACCGATTAATGTAATCAGATGCTTGAATAGGGCTGTATTCGCCCATTTCCACACCCAGATAAATAATAGGAGTGGAGTCGGCCTCAACCTTATTTATGATGGGTTCATCCACTTCGTCAGGCAAAAATCGACGAGCACGGGAAACCTTGTCACGCACATCAGCCGCTGCCGCATCGGGGCTACGACTTAAATTAAACTTAATATTGATTAAACTGCGCTCAGAGCGACTGCGGGATGTCATTACATCCACCCCTTCAATGCCTGATAGTTGGTCCTCAAGGGGTTTAGTCACCTGAGACTCAATCACCTCGGGTGAGGCCCCCTTGTAGTTTGTGATTACAGAAACCACGGGCTCGTCTATAGCAGGGTATTCTCGAACGCTGAGTCGATCATAGGAAATCAACCCTATGAGTACGATCATTAACGATAAAACCGTCGCAAAAACGGGGCGGCGTATACAAAAATCAGCGATTTTCATGTTAGCCCTTTGTAGATGCGGCTAGCGTCTGATCGACAGGAGGCTCAAAACGGATCTGACTTCCATCTTGTACTTTTTGAAGTCCAGTGGTGAGTACCTTGTCCCCAGCCTGAATGCCCGTCACTTGTACCCACCCATCACGTCGAATCCCCACCGCGACCTCGATACGCTGTGCCATGTTCTCGCCGACGACACGATACACATACTGAGCTTGTCCAGCCGGTGACAACGCTGTCTCTGGCACCATAATGGCATCCACCTCTGCCAAATCCACAATCACCCGTGCAAACAATCCTGGCCGTAAAACCCCTTTATCATTAGGCACATGAGCGCGTAACAGAACCGACCGCCCTTGCTCATCCACTAACGGGCTAATCGCATTCACCTGCCCCACAAACTCCTGATCGGCTTGGGCATCTAAACGTAAACGAATAGCAGACCCCACATATAACTGACTCAGATACTGCTCGGGTACCCGAAAATCAACCTGCAGTTTATCTATAGAAGCCAAACTGACGATGTCTGTGCCATTATTAACGTAGTCACCCACAGACACATTGCGCAACCCCAGCACGCCATCAAAGGGAGCTT
This sequence comes from uncultured Paenalcaligenes sp., assembly GCF_947630565.1. Lineage (NCBI taxonomy): Bacteria > Pseudomonadati > Pseudomonadota > Betaproteobacteria > Burkholderiales > Alcaligenaceae > Paenalcaligenes > uncultured Paenalcaligenes sp. The sequence goes on along the minus strand of NZ_CANRIC010000026.1, from coordinate 17,918 downwards.
TTATCTGGCTTTTATCCATTTTGGTTTTAATAATGTTGACCTGGGCTAAAGCCACAGCCTGCTCGCTGGCTGACTCATCTTGGGCCTGAGCACTGATAAAGCCCTGCTTACTGAGTTGTGTTGCGCGACGTGAACGACTCGTAGCTAAACTAAGCTGGGCCTGAGCTTGTTGCAATTCAGCCTGTAAGACATCAGTATCTAATAACACCAATGTCGTGCCAGCGCGAACGGCTGTCCCTTCTTCGAATAAAATACGGGCAATACGTCCACTGCTTTCAGCCCTAACCATCGTTGCATTTTGTGCTAGCAAAGAGCCCACTGCCGTGACTTGCTGTGCAAGCCGCTGCTCTTTAGCAAAAACCACATCAACCAAAATACCCTCATTTTTGGGAGCAGGGGCTTGAGGCGCAGGTGCAGAAACAGGCGTATTTGCAACCCACTGCTGCAGAAAGTCTTTGGCCCCAAAATACAGTAAAACTAAGCCAATCAGTACTACGATAAGTCCTCTACCTAGCCATTTTTTCATACCGTTCCTGTTCACGCCTGTAATTGCTCCACACCTAAATTTGCTAGCTCATCGGCACGCTCATTTCCTGCGTCACCCGCATGGCCTTTAACCCAATGCCATTGTAATTGGTGTTGCTGACAAAGCTCATCGAGCTGCTGCCATAAATCAGCATTTTTGACTGGTTTTTTTGCTGCTGTACGCCAGCCACGTTGCTTCCAACCACTGATCCACTCTGTCATCCCTTTTTGTACATACTGCGAATCGGTATAAAGATGTACCAAACAACGCTCTTTAAGCAGGGTTAGGGCCTGAATCACCGCCATGATTTCCATACGGTTGTTGGTGGTGTTCGGTTCTCCGCCATAGATTTCTTTTGTGTGTTCACCATAAATCAGCATCGCCCCCCACCCACCTAAACCGGGATTTCCTTTACACGCACCATCTGTCCAAATAGAAACTTCTTTCATTTTTTTGCTTGTTTTTTCATGTTGCGCCCTGTAACTACAGCGGCTTGAGCTCGACCACGAGGTTTTTTAGACCAATCTAAGCCCACCATCGTAATGCTATTTACTCGCTTCGTGGCTTTTAATACATACACCGCCCCCAAAAAAGGCCACCATTTTTCTCCTTGGCGATCCATAAAGGACCATCGATCTAACCATTTTTTTTGTAATAAAAGCGGACTATAGCAACCAAATAATTCCGCATTGAGTTCAAATGACAGCAACTCTAGCCAATCAATCAATCGCCACGGGGAAAGTTGGCAATGCGGCTCAATGGGTAACAAACTCTCTAAGCCGGGTAAACGTTCTCGGGCCCCCCATAGACTCCACGGATTAAAGCCGCTAATAACTACCTGCCCTTCGGGAACCAAAACCCGTTGTACCTCACGTAATACTTGATGCGGATCACTTGATGTTTCCAGTACATGGGGTAAAACTAATAGGTCAATGCTTTCATTTGCAAAGGGCAAGTGTTCTGGTTCGCATACGACCAACGAGGTGCCGGCAGCGGTAGCCTCTATCATGGTATGCGTATACCATTTATGGGAGATACGATTTTCTCGTAACAGATCCCAATGCGGCATCCCTATTTGTATGGCATGATAACCAAAGACATTGCTCAATAGTTGACGAATCTGGCCAGCCTCCCAGCGACGGGCGTACTGGCCTATCTCCGTATTGAGCCACTGTTTTAATTCTGTGACTTCCTCTTGCTCGATCACTCTGACCTCTCCTTTGTGCTATGAAAAATCGATTTACTCAAGCTACTGCGGGTTCATTACAGCTCCATGCCATACCTGCGTTCAATGATAACTATATTTGGCTGATTCATAATGGCCAATATGCTGCGGTGGTAGACCCAGGTGATGCTGGGCCGGTACATCATGCTCTGCGCACACTAGACTTACCCTTGATCGCGATATTAATTACCCATCATCATCACGATCATGTGGGTGGGGTCGCCGACCTCATCAAAGAATACCCCGATTGCCTTGTATATGGTCCCGCACTGGAATCTATTCCACATCGAAACCAAGCACTACGCCAAGGCGACACCATAGACCTAAACCCTTTGCCGATTGGCTTACAGGTTCTCGATATTCCTGGACATACCGCCGGTCATATTGCCTATTTTGGGCACAGTGATCAGGGCGAGCCTTTTCTCTTTTGTGGCGACACCCTGTTTTCAGGTGGATGCGGTCGCCTATTCGAAGGAACCCCAGCCCAAATGGTGGCCTCCCTAGATAAAATCTGTGCCTTACCTGCCACAACATTGGTCTGTGCTGCACACGAATACACCCTCTCTAATTTAATCTGGGCTTTAGATGTAGAACCAGATAACCAACTGCTGCAGAACTATTACCAGCAAGCCTGTGACTTACGTGCCGCTGGCGAGCCGACCTTGCCTTCAACCTTAGCCCGTGAACAACAAATCAATCCGTTCTTGCGTACTCATATCCCCGCGGTACAATTAAGCGCTGCCACACATAGCGAACGCAAAGCCCTCAATAACACCGATGTATTTGCGCAACTACGCGAATGGAAGAACAACGCTTAATTACTATGAAATTCTTACGCTTTTTTTTATTTGGTCTGGTCATCACATTAGCCGGTTGTGCTGTACAGCAACAGCAAGTTAGCCACACAGGCCCTCAGATCGCCGCCGACACCTCCCGTACCATTGACCTCACCCACCCGCCTAAAGACATGTGGGATCGCATCCGTCGTGGTTACGCTATCCCCAATCTGAATACCGACTTAGTTAACCACTGGACTGACTATTACGCGCGTAATGCGCGCTCTATTTCCGTCATGAGCGAGCGCGCCAGTAAATACCTATACCACATTGTGGGCGAGCTAGAGCAACGCGGTATGCCAACCGAATTGGCCTTACTACCCTTTGTAGAAAGCGCATACAACCCCGTTGCTTATTCCAAGGCCCATGCCTCTGGGCTTTGGCAATTTGTCCCCAGCACGGGCAAAGATTTCAATCTGCAGCAAAACTGGTGGCTAGATCAGCGCCGTGATCCTATTGCCTCCACACAAGCCGCCTTAGATTACCTAGAGTATTTATATGATTTTCAAGGGGACTGGTATTTAGCCTTAGCGTCGTACAACTGGGGCCAAGGCTCTGTGCGCCGTGCCATTGAGCGCAACGAAAAAGACGGCTTAGGCATCGATTACCTATCCTTACGTATGCCTGAGGAAACCCAGAACTACGTGCCTAAATTACAGGCAATTAAAAACATCATAACCAACCCGCAAAAATACGGCATTGAGCTACCCCGTGTACATAATGTGCCTTACTTCACGACGATCAAACGAAATGATCATATTGATATAGAGGTGGCCGCTGAATTGGCGGAAATGTCTTTAGATGACTTTAAATTTCTAAACCCCTCCTATAACCGAGCCACTATACCGGCTCACAGTGCCACCTTATTACTACCCACCGATAAAGCCGATATTTTTGAAACCAATATCAAAAGCTATAAAGGTAGGCTGAGCCACTGGGATACTTACACTCCTCGTAGCGGAGAATCCTACGCTGATATTGCAAAACGTCATGGTATAGCGCTAAGCCAACTCCGTGCCGTCAACGGCTTGGGCTCCAAACAACACAAGGCCGTTGCAGCGCAAACGCTATTAGTTCCTGCCAGCATGACTGAGCCTCATATTACGGCAGACCCGCTAGGCGTTCAGTTGGCCTCTCTGAGTGATACACCTGCACTGACGGTTCAACCTACGACAACCCCTGCTGTTCAAGCCCGTGTCCGCACTCAGGCTAACACTGAGGCAACTCGTACCCATATCGTCAGAAAAGGTGATACGCTCTACAGCATTGCACGCCGTTACAATACGACGGTATCCACACTACAACAGCTAAATAAACTAAAATCGACCAATCTTGCCCCAGGGCTGCGTCTACACATTCCCGGCCCTACGCGCGGCTAATACCGATTTTATTGATACAAAGGAATTCACAGCATGGCTTTTCTTAGCGGCAAACGCATTTTAATTACTGGCGTTATTTCAAATCGCTCTATTGCGTATGGGATTGCCCAAGCCTGTAAGCAACAAGGGGCAGAGATTGCCTTAACCTATGTGGGTGATCGCTTTAAAGAGCGAGTCGAAGGCTATGCTGCTGAATTCGGCTCTAATATTGTCATTCCACTTGATGTTGCCGAAGATCAACAAATCACGGATGCCATCAGTATGCTTAAAGAGCACTGGGATGGTTTAGACGGCTTAGTACATGCAATTGGCTTTGCTCCGCGCGAAGCCATTGCTGGGGATTTCTTAGAGGGCTTGTCTCGCGAAGCCTTTGCTATTGCTCATGACATCTCCGCATATAGCTTTCCCGCATTGGTGAAAGAAGCCCTGCCCATGCTAGAGGGTCGTAATAGTTCCGTCTTAACCTTGACCTACTTAGGTGCTGAAAAAGCCGTCCCTAATTACAACACCATGGGCGTGGCTAAAGCCGCACTAGAAGCCTCTGTGCGCTATTTAGCTGCCTCCTTAGGCCCTAAAGGTATTCGTGCCAATGGTATTTCAGCCGGCCCCATTAAAACCCTTGCTGCCAGCGGCATCAAAGATTTTGGCCAAATTCTACGCTTTGTAGAGCAAAATGCTCCCCTACGCCGTAATGTCACCATCGAGGACGTAGGTAATGTTGCCGCCTTCATGATGTCTGATTTAGCAGCAGGCATCACTGGTGAGATTACGCACGTAGATGCTGGATTTAACTGTGTTACCCCGGGTATGCACGAGTAATGCAGCTCACGTAAAAAAACCGGCTGATAATACTATCAGCCGGTTTTTTTATATGCATCGATCACTGGAGAGGCGGAAAAACCACCCGTTCGTCCCCTTCTTGCCAAGCAGGGTATTTATGCATAACAGCATGAAAAATATCTGAGGCAATCAATTGCTGGAACCACTGCAATAAATGCGGCCAGTCCTGAGCTTGGAACCACGTCAAATCCGTGTGCGCATATTGCCGTACAAATGGCGCGATAGCAAAATCAGCCAGCGTCAGATGGTTAGCTACTAAATAGGTCTGCTTTTTTAAACGCTGGTCTAGCTCTATTAGTACCTGAGCAGCGGCATCTCGGTGATGTAGAGCAAACTGCTCTGGGCTAAAGGCAGCGTGCTCCTCGGGATACCGAGGTGGGTACTTATAACGATCTAAGCCATGCTTAAACGCCCCATCATTTGTCTTAATTAGCTCCAGCACCCTATCCAACTGCGCCTGATCGTGGGGAAGCAAGCCCATCGGGTCTGATTGCCTTAATGCCCACAGCATAATATCCAGACTTTCCTCTAGGACCTGATGATTAGGTAGTAATAATACTGGCACAGTGCCTTTAGGAGAGATCTGCAGCATATGGGCGGGCTTATTGCGTAGTACGATTTCACGTAACTCCACCCGTAAGCCCGACGCCATTAACGCCAACCGCGCTCTCATCGCATAAGGACAACGCCTAAAAGAATAAAGAAGAGGTAAGTGTTCAATAGTCATACAGACATGTTAACGCAAAAGATCAACACGCCATAGGCTGATCCTTTTGATCTGTTTTTTGAGCCTCTGCCTGCTCTTGGGCTAAACGTGAACGCTCTGCCAGTTCGGCTAAACGCTGGCGTTTTTGCTCTCTGAGAACACCCATCGTTGCACCTACGTGACGCTGCTCGCGCTCTTTAGCTAGCTCCATCTGCTTTTGGCGCTCACGTAATCGATCGATTTTTGCTTCGTCTAAAGTGCCATGACAATACGGGCAGCTTACGCCTTCCTCGAACTGAGGCAGTGTGCGCTCGTGAGCACTAACAGGCATACGACAAGCACGACAGAAATGGTAATCCCCACGCTTTAAACCATGTCCAACCGAAACACGCTCATCAAAGACAAAACACTCACCTACCCATGTGCTTTGGTTTTCTGGGATTTCCTCTAGGTACTTTAAAATTCCACCTTGTAAATGGTAGACATCATCAAACCCCTGAGAGCGCATAAAAGCCGTGGATTTTTCACAGCGAATACCACCTGTACAAAACATCGCTACACGTGGTTTACCATGTAAAACGCCACCCGGTTTCTTTTGCTCAGCCACCCAATCAGGAAACTGAGAGAAACTATCTGTTTTTGGATTAATCGCATTTTTAAAAGTACCGATTCCCACCTCGTAATCATTACGAGTATCAATCAGCACCACGTCAGGCTGAGTAATCAACGCATTCCATTCTTGGGGTGGTACATATTGGCCTACCATTTCTGCCGTTTTTAAGTCTGGGACACCCAAGGTCACAATTTCTTTTTTTAATTTGATTTTTAAACGGTAAAACGGCATGACATCAGCCCATGCCTCTTTATGCTCTAAAGACGCCATACGTGGGGCGGAACGTAAATAATCCAATACCTCGCGCACACCTTTCTCTGGGCCCGCAATCGTGCCATTAATACCTTCGCGCGCCAAAAGCAATGTACCAATGATGTCGCGTTTTTCGCAAAAATCAATCAAAGGTTGTTGTAAGGATTCGTAATCGTCCAACTCTACAAAATGGTAGAGGGCGGCAACTAAGTATTTAGCCATGGTTCTCTTTTTCTGTGGTTTGCTATTAAAAGCAAAATAAACAATAAACCCTTTATCTTAACGCCTCGCTATTAAAAATGCTCATTTTGACGTCACAAAGCTTTGCGTCCACGCAAGATTGTCTAAAAAAGACTATGCTTAACGCATGATATCGTTGCTTTTTTACTGTTTTTAATTGGTTGTATCATGGACTCGTTAACTCAAGCTGTACTGGGAGCCAGTATTACCGGAGCAATGCTAGGCCGCCATCACGGACGTAAAGCCGTTATTGCTGGTGCGGTTTTAGCCACCTTGCCCGATCTTGATGTATTTATACGCTATGCAGACCCCATCAGCTCAATGACTTATCACCGGGGCATGAGCCATTCTTTATTTGTACTCACGGCCTTTTCTCTATTTCTCTGCGCGCTCTGGCGTGCCGTGAAACCGGATAAACGGTATGGTGTTACATGGCTATTTCTCGCTATTTGGTTAGCCTTAGTGACTCATCCTATTTTGGATTCCTTTACTAGTTTTGGTACACAGTTATGGTGGCCGCTAACCCCTACGCCCGCCTCGTGGTCTAGCATTTTTATTATTGACCCCCTCTATACCATTCCATTGATTATTGGCTCTTTTGCTGCCCTATTTATGGGAGTAGGGCCACGTACTCAAAAGTTATTAAATTGGGGGCTGATTCTAAGTACCCTGTATTTAGGATGGACTTTTGGTGCTAAACACTGGGCTCAAGAAAAAGCACTAGAGCAACTTGCTCAGCGTGGCGCGCCCAGTGCTCAGGTCTACAGCACACCTACACCTTTTAACAGCTTGCTTTGGCGAGTCATGACTCGAGACGACAATAAGCAATGTGAAATGATTGTAAGTCTATTGGATCAACAGCCCAGCGAATCCATTTGCTTAGACCATAATCACTATCTACTGCAGGCTGTACCACCGTCTGAACACATTGATCGATTACGGTGGTTTACGGGTGATTGGGTGCGTTTTGATGTACAAGATGATTTACTTATCATGACGGATATACGCTTAGGGGCCACAATAGGACTACAGCACTTCCGATTTGTAGTGGCTGAACAAAACCCTGAAGGCCAGTGGGATAGTGTCCAGCCTTATACGTGGCCCGCGACCTTAGACTGGAAACGACTCCAGCCCATTTTTACTCGGATTTATCAGCAAGAGCCACCATTGCCTTTAGCGTCTTGGACTCAACAAGCGGGAATGGGTTCTATTAGCCCCTAATCAGAGCTAAACGCCGCTACGCCCTGTTAAAAAGACTGCATTTCCGCAGGGCGTAGCCAGCTTTTTAAGGTCATCAAGCCAGAAACCGATGGAATCACTAAAGGTGCCACCTGTTTACCTAATGGTAGGCCTTTATGCTCAATCGCCGTTAGCATTCTGTAGTCCTCATTTTTTGCTAAAAAATCATCACTGATCGCCTTGCCGATACGTATTGTCTGTGCCACACCATGTCCGCTCCAGCCATGCACAGAATAAAAAAATGCCGGACCTAATAAAAGATCCGGCATTTACCTGCCTATAAAGTAATCGATCGATTACTTTTATTTTTTACTACTGGGCCATGCTGCTACTGGTTTTAAACTATCCTCATCCAACGTCAAGGAGGCTTGTTGTGTGGATGTGATGGCTTTTTTCGCGGCCTTAACGGCTGTTGTCTTTGAGGCCTTACGTGCAGTAGTTGCTTTTTTAGCTGCTTTTTTAGCCGCTTTTTTAGCCGCTACGGGTGTCTCTTTTTTCACCTCAACGCTAGTCGGTGATAATGCCACCGAAGCACGCACTGCAGATACGGATTTAGCCTGTGTGTCAGGCTTTGCCTTTAAAGCCGCCTGCTTTTCTAATTCCGCCTTGGCCTGAGCCGCCTCTTTTTTTGCGTCCTCTAGATCAGCCGTGGCCTGAGCTAATCGGGCTTTAGCCTCAGCCTCAGCTGCTGCTATTTTTTCAACCTGTGCGGCAATCTCAACATCAGCCACCTTTTTAGCAGCAGCAAAAACCTCTGCTTTTTCAGCATCCACTTTTGCTTTGAGATCATGTTCAATCTGTGCTAAAGCATCGGCCTCTGCCTGAGCTTTTTGCTGATTTAATTTAGCAACAACCTGTGCTGGCGGCTCCCATGCACTACATAGCTCTAAGGCGCAAGCAATCTCAGCAAAGCGAGCTTGGGTCTGCTCATCCACATTCAATACATCTTTGAGTTGAGCAATTTCAGCCACAGCTTCCCAAATTAGAGAGCGCTGTTTTTCATTGGGCACCAATTTAGGTAATGCGGCAATCGCTGCCTTAGGATGCATTTTTACAATGCGCCACTGTTTACGTAGCTCTTGCTTAATACTGGCTAAATCAGGAAGCGTATACCCTTTAATACGGTCTTTGGCTAAGCTCTCCAGCATATTAAATGCTCGCTCATCAACGAAGGTTTCCTCGCCAGCCATATAAATCAAGATACGAGCAAACGCCTGAGCGGGGCCGCCCTCGTTCACTTGGGCTTTAGTTAACTGCAAACGTAATTCGTGCAACTCTTCGTGTAAGGCCGTGTCACTATTTAATATGCCTCGACGATCCCTATTTGGCTCGTCTAGACCAACGACATTACGTAGCCATGGCGAACCATAGATACCGTGAAACATCGCCTCTATACTGCGGTCGCGAATATCACGCCATGTATCTAAGCTGCGACTAATCGTATCGCTCATGGTACGCTCAGCCGCCAAAAACACATTATCTTCGGCAACAGGGTGACGGTCTCTTTTTACATAGCTCGCCGCCTGCTGAAAAGACAAGGCGATAGGATTTAAGCTAGACCAGGCATAGCGGCTAAAACGTCTAGTGCTTAATGATCTTGATGCCTGTGCAATCCACGGATTAGAAAGACTACGAACTATAGGTGATAGTGTTAAGTCGTACACATGCTGGTTAATTTGCGCTACACGATTCACCACCTCAAACTCGGCTTCTTCTTCGCGCCCATCATCTAAGGCTTCTAGATCACGAATAGAGCGTGGTTCAAAGGTCACCACATGACGGCCTTTAATCCACTCTTGGTGCGGTGTATCTGGATGCAGGTCTTGAATACGGGCCTCATAAAGACCGGGAGGCAATAGCTCAACCAAATCCAACGCACCAACTAACGCCTCGTGCTCTCGATTTGCCACACCAGACGACACAAAGATTCCTAAATGACCCGTGGTTTCGTGCAAGCTATACACAATGACTTGTTCATGCGCGCGCAGATCCTCATCACTGGCGTACATATCCGGAATCCAGTTTAAGGCTTGTGATGGCGGCGTAATATTATCTGCCTGCGAAGCAAAGACCAAAATCGGACTACGAATATTACGTAAATTAATATTACCGCCCGAAAGAGGATCAGGTAATTCAGCCCGTGATAAACGATTACCGATAAATAAATTCTGTACTATCCAATCGATTTCTTTGCGTGTCATCATAAAATGACCCGCCCACCAACGATCAAAACCTAAATAGCGCTCAACCTCAGTATCAATATTGGCATATAGGTTATAGGGCTTTTTCCAAAAGGTATTCGCAGGATCTAAGCGCTCAAAGTTATCAACTAAATAAGCCCCATCAAAAATCCCATTACCCAAATCACTAGCAAAAGAGCTAGCCCACGAGCCGCCCAACATACCACCGCTATAGCGCATGGGGTTTTGACCTGCCTTTCCAGACCAGTAAGACAAAGGAGCCCCAGCAAGCATAATAGGCCCAACTAATTTAGGCGCAACACTTGCGAGCATCATTAATGCCCAACCACCTTGGCAGTTACCAATCACAAAGGGCTTACCCACTTTGGTCGCATCATGCTTTTCAGCAATTAGCTTTAGAAAGTGTTTTTCAGCCATCATCACACAATAAATGCTTTGATCTGGCTCGGGATTTGGCCCAAACGTCACAAAGTAGCAAGGATGGCCCGCGGCTAACGCAACGCCTATCTCGGAGTGAACTTTAGAGCCCGCCACCCCCGGCCCATGGCCCGCACGCGGATCAATCACCACAAAAGGACGTGCATCTGGGTTGGTCGGCATGTCGGCCGGAGGCACAATACGCAACAGCGCATAGTTCACCGGATTCGGTAAATCGCGTCCATCTGCAATTAATTCGTGTTCGAACACCAGTACAGGTGGTTTACCCTGACTGACATGCTCTACATACTGATCGCCACTTTGGCGCATCACATCTAAATATAATACCGCGCGCTGCTGAGCATCACGCATGTATTCCATAGCCTGTCGGCCCAAATCGCTAAACATAATATTGCTCCTGTAGTTGCAACTTGCTTAACCCATAGAGCCCATGGTTTGGCGTAACCGACGATGTGCCAAAGAAAAGAACACAATACCGATTAATAACATCATTAAAAACTGCGACCACACCATGGTTATATTTGCCCCGCGCAGTAAAACAGCCTGCGCGTAGGAAACAAAATGCAAAGTCGGGGTTCCCGACATAATCCATTGCACTGCTTCTGGCATACTTTCACGTGGTGTAATTGCCCCTGAAAGTATCTGCAAAGGTAATAACAATAAAATTGCCATTAAGCCAAACTGTGGCATGGTTCGCGCTAAAGTCCCCATATAAATACCTATAGAGGTCGTCGCAAACAAATACACAATAGTACCTAAGGCAAAAAGCCACGTAGATCCAGTGACATTCACCCCTATCACGCCTTTAATCATGACATGCAGGGCAAATAGTGCAGCGCACAATACTACTATACCCATAGACCACACTTTTGACAGCATAATTTCTAAAGGAGTCACAGGCATGACAAGTAAATGTTCGATCGTGCCGTGCTCTCTTTCTCGTATCAAGGCTGCGCCAGTTAAGATAATAGACAGCAAGGTAATGTTATTAATCATGCCTGTGATACCACCAAACCACGATGAGTAAAGGTTGGGGTTAAACAACACTCGCTGGATAAGCTGAAGGGGTGAGTTTAGCTGACCCTGACTAGATGGATTAACAAATAGCAATACCTCAGACCCAAGGATACTTTGGATATATGACGAGCCGACCAGAGCCTGACTTTGACGAGTTGCATCTACGTTTAGCTGCAAAGCCGGGTTTTTTCCAGCCTGTACATCCCGCTCAAAATTAGGCGGTATATTCAAAACAAAGGTATCTAATCCTGCATCCATCCCAGCATCAATGTCCTCTCGGCTAATGATGCGCGGGGGCAAAAAATACGGCTCGTGCAGTGCATCAATTAGCCGTGACGACAACATGGATTGATCCTCGTCAACCACCGCAATGGCCGCTTTATTTAACGAGTCCGGTTTCGCCTTGGAGTTAGAGTAAATCACCCCACTAAACATAAAAACAATCAAGATCACTAAGGCGATATCTCGACCTAAACTATAAAACTCTTTAATACCTAAATTATAAATGGTCGCAATACGTTGTTTTAATCTAGACATATTGCCCCCTTATTTGGCCTGTTTTTTTAATAGCAAAACAGACAACATGGTCAGTATTGGAATGGCTAGCATGAGCGGATAAAAAGAAAACCGCAAATCAGAAAAACTAAGTGCCTTAGAAAAAGTACCTCGACTAATCGTTAAATAATGCGACGTAGGATAAATTTCACCAATAAAAGAGCCAAGTCCTTGTAAGGACGAAACGGGGTCTACCATCCCAGCAAATTGAATTGCCGGTATTAAAGTGCCAATAGCCGTTCCTGCCAACGCAGCCACCTGACTATTTGTTAGTGTGGAGGCTAGCAAACCAATTCCCGTCGTCGCGATCACATACAACACAGTTCCCAACACCAAAGTCAGAAAACTTCCTGTAAATGGCACCTTAAAGAGCGTTATCGCCAAAATAAAAAGCAAAGCAAAACTAATTAACGCCAATGCCACATAAGGTAATTGCTTACCTAGCAAAAACTCTAGTTTCGTCACGGGTGTGGTATAGAGATTCATAATGGAACCCAGTTCCTTTTCTCGGACAACACCCAAGGCCATCAACATCGCGGGGATAAAGACGAGCAACATCGGAATAACGGCGGGTACCATCGCCACCAGACTACGCAGCTCAGGGTTATATCTAAATCGAACCTCAACATGACTAGGTAGCTGCGGTCTGCTCCCAGTTTTCGCTAAAACCAAATCAGATACTGCCGCATTATGCATAGCTTGGGTATAGCTTTTAATGGTTTCAGCCCGCAACGGCATCGCCCCATCAATCCACATTCCGATCTCTGGGGATTGACCTCTATCTAAATCCCGACCAAATCCAGGGGGGATTTCAATGGCTAAGGCTAATTCCCCTGAACGCATCCGTTCATCAATGTCTTGAGAATTGCGTAAAGGCGCTCTCTGGTCAAAATACCTAGAGCCCTCGATTTGTACAATGTAGTCTTGACTGGCTACCGTTTGGTCATAGTCCAACACCGCATATTTTAAATTCTCTACGTCCATATTGATGCCATAGCCCATCACCAACATCAGCACCATGCTGCCAACCATGGCCATAAACAATCGGATGGGATCACGACGTAGCTCCATTGCCTCACGGCTGCTGTAGCTCAATAAACGCTGTAAGCTGAACCACGCATTTTTAGTTTGATGGGAGGTGTTTTCAGGTGCAACAAAAATACTATCCTCTGGAGCGCCCTCATCACCAATAGCCTCTTCTAGGTAACCAATAAACGCGTCCTCTAGTGTTGCAGCACCCCGTTTTTGCACCAAAGCAGCGGGCGTATCTGAATCCAGAATCTCTCCGGCGTGCATCATTGACATACGATCACAACGTGCAGCTTCGTTCATAAAGTGGGTGGAAATAAAGATCGTCACGCCATCATTACGCGACAAATCAATCATCAATTGCCAAAACTTATCTCGGGCTACAGGGTCCACCCCGGAGGTGGGTTCATCTAAGATCAACACATCCGGTCTATGTAATACGGCTACGGCTAACTGTAAACGCTGACGAATGCCTAAAGGTAAGGCGTCGGGCAACGCATCTAATACGGACTCCAACTCGAACCGCTCTGCGAGTTCAGCCACACGTGGCTCCCGATCAGGCAAAGGCACATAAAATAACCGTGCATGCAACATCAAGTTTTGACGCACCGTTAACTCAGCATAAAGGGAAAAGTTTTGAGACATGTAGCCAACTCGTTGTCGAGTCGCTATATCATTGGCATCAATAGGTTGCCCTAATAAAGTGGCTGTCCCCTCCGAAGGGGGCAGTAAGCCGGTTAACATTTTCATGGTCGTGGACTTACCGCAACCATTAGAGCCTAAAAAGCCGAAAATCTCACCCCGTTTTACCCGTAAATTGACATCATTAACGGCAACAAAGCTGCCGAATTTTTTCGTTAAGCCATGCGATTCAATCACAATCTCATCGCTATCAGGCAAAGGAGGTATGATCAGCTCATGGTGCCCTTGACGTTTTTCCTCTGGCAACAAAGCCAAGAAAGCGCTCTCTAAGTTTTCTTTACCAGTACGAGCCAGTAACTCAGCGGGTGAACCTGTGGCTAAAACCTTTCCTTCATCCACAGCGACTAACCAATCAAAGCCCTCAGCCTCATCCATATACGCTGTGGCGACTAAGACAGACATGTGCGGTCGGCGCTGTCGAATACGCTCGATTAGCTCCCAAAACTGACGACGCGCCAAGGGGTCTACCCCAGTCGTAGGCTCATCTAAAATCAACAAATCAGGATCATGAATCAATGCACAGCATAGGCCTAGCTTTTGCTTCATACCACCAGATAGTTTTTGCGCGGGCCTGTCAGCGAACGATGACATTCCGGTGCTGGCCAATAAGTCGTCAATCCGCGCTTTGCGCTCGGCTTTACCTTGACCAAATAATCGACCAAAGAAGTCAATATTCTCAAATACAGATAAGGTAGGGTATAAATTCTTTCCTAAGCCTTGGGGCATATAGGCAATACGTACACAGGCCTCAGTGCGGTGTTTGGCCTCTGCCATATCACCACCTAAGACCATGACTTTTCCTTTTTGTATTTGACGCGCTCCGGCTATCAAACCAAGCCATGTGGACTTACCCACCCCATCAGGCCCAATAAAGCCCACGGTTTTACCAGCAGGAATTGACAAGCTAACCTGATCTGCCGCTATAGCCTGCCCGTAATAATGACTCACATCATTAAACTGAACCACTGCTTCAGTCATCGTTGTTGTTAAAACCTCGGCTGGACTCATGGTAATTTAACTTCTAGATGTTCTGGCCAATCACGGGTTTGATCTAAACGAATGTAAGCTACACCTGGCACACCGGTTTTGACCTGCTCCATGTGTTTTTCTAACAAAAGTGGATCAATACGTACTTTGACCCTAAATGTCAGTTTTTGACGCTCATCTTGGGTTTCTACCATTTTGGGCGTAAATTGGGCCACGCTAGACACATACGAGACCTCGGCTGGAATGACATACTGCGGTACGGCATCAATGATGACACGCGCCTGCTCACCTATTGCCACACGACCAGCCTGTGATTCAGGTAAAAAGATCGTCATATAGACATCGCCCACATCGACTAGACTCAATACTTTGCCACCGTTACCCACCACCTCTCCGGGTTGCGCAACACGATATTGAACTCGGCCTGCTCTGGGTGCGCGCAAATCACCGTCTTTTAACTCACTTTCTAAATTTGCAATCACAGCCTCTGCAGCCAAAATACTTGCCTCTGCTTGGGCGACTTGAGATTTAGCGGCTTGAATACCTGCGCGTACCGCAGCCATCTGCGCCTCGGCCACAGCTACCATTGCCTTTGCATTGCGAAACTGAGCCATATCATTATCAGCCTGCTGCGCTGATGTTGCTCGTTGAGCTAAGAGTGCCTGTGAACGTTGCTGCGTTTTTTGTGCTAGCTCTAGCTCTGTTTGGCGTTGCACTAAAGTCGCCTCTGCCATCGCCTGATCAGCCTCACGCTGAGCAACCAATGCAATGGCCGCATCTTTACCGCTTTGCGCTCGGGCTGCTTCTGCCTTAGCCTGAGCCAGTTTTGCCTGCAAAGACTCCATATCCATGTGGGCGACAACCTGATTCTCTGTCACAAAATCGCCCTCATTCACTAAAATCTGACTGATACGCCCTGCTGTTTTAGCGGAAATATCTACCTCTGTAGCCTCGATGCGACCATTGCTATAAGCAAAATCAAGATCCACTGTAGGCCGCATTTGTTGCCAAACAAAATACCCCACTGCCGCTACGACTATTGCTCCAATCGCAATAGTTATTTTTTTACTTTTAGAAGCACTCACAATAAATTCCCTTTAACTCTCAAAATTCAACGCGTTATCCATTAATCAACCGCAGGAGTGGGCATAGAGCCCCCACCAAGAGCCCTGTATAAAGCCACCATATTTGCTAATCGCACACGCTGCAGTTGCAAGAGCATTTGTTCAGCCGAGAACTGAGAGCGTTGTGCATCTAAGACTTCGATATAAGGCGCTGACCCCTGTTCGTAACGAAGATTCGCTAAATGCGCGCGATCTTGCTCTGATCTCACCAAGGCAGCTTGTTCCTTTTCTTGCTCTGCCAACCAATGATGAGCAGCTAGAGCATCGGCCACCTCTCTAAAAGCGGTACGAATGCTGGATTCATAATTGGCCACAGCTAGATGCTTACGCGCCTCCGCTAAGGCTAAGTTCGACTCTCTAGCACCCCCATCAAAAATGGGCAATGAAATTTGAGGTAAAAAAGACCAAGCGCCACTACCACCTCGGAATAAGCCATCCAAGCCCGCACTGGCTGTACCAGCAAAACCCGTCAACGTAATACGCGGGAAAAAGGCGGCTCGAGCAGCCTCTACATTGGCCCTAGATGCGATCAACTGTTGCTCTGCGGCACGAATGTCCGGACGAGCCAATAAAACACTGGAAGGCATATCAGGACTAATCACTCTATCTAAGCGTTGATCCTTCAACGTCGTGGAGGCATCTGCCACAGGCCCAGAATGTCCAGTTAGCTGCTGAATCAAGGCCTCATTCTGTGCTTTTTCACGTTTTAAATTAGCGAGCTCGCTACGTGCAGCTAGTAACAAAGAATCCACGGAACGCAGCTCAAGCTCAGAGGAGCTACCTACCTGTACGCGCTGTTTCATGATGCGCTGCGACTCTGTTCTAGAGTCTGTGGTTTTTTGAGCTAATTCAATACGCTCCGTTAATTCCAATGCGCGCAGGTAAGCATCGGCTGTCATCGCGATTAAACTAATCTCAAAGGCTTGACGTGCCTGCTCTGTTGCTAAGTATTGAGCTAAAGCGGCCTCGCTTAGATTACGGACCCGGCCCCAAAAATCCAACTCGAATGCACTGACACCTAATCCGACTTGGTACTGCCCACTGGTTATGGCTTGTTGTGTAACGGAGAGATCGGCAGGAGTACGCCCTCGCTGCCCCTCGGCCTGAGCCCCTAAATGAGGTAATCGCTCTGATTCCTGAATGCCATAAATAGCACGCGCTTCAGCCACCTTTGCGGCGGCCACTTTTAAATCACTGTTAAATTCCAGCGCTTTACTAATTAACGTGCGTAAATGGGGATCTGAGAAAAACTGCTGCCAATGATCGGAAGGATCTAACTGTGGAGCATCGCTTGTGCTATTTTCTGACAAAACAGGAAGTTGACTAGGCACACCCACTGTTAAATCTTCTGGTTGAGGTGGTGGCGCTACACAAGCCGTTAAGACTGCGCACGTCGCAGACACCAACCACATTCGTGGAGCAACTATTTTCACAATGCAATTCCTTTTATTCTTTTAAAAAACAAGGCGACTCATTTATCAGATTGCGCGGAAAACCCCGCCGTTCAGGGCGGGGATGAATAGAGCGGACGCGCTAGCGTCTTCGTATCAGCCGGGCGCCTGTTGTTGCTCAATGTATTGTCGGACGATCTCAATAGGCGCACCGCCACAGCTTCCAGCAAAGTAGCTAGGCGACCAGAGAGCACCACCCCATAGTTTGTTGTGAATGCTCGGATACTTCTTTTTGCGAATCATCCGGCTCGATACGCCTTTCAAGCTATTTACCAGTGCGGACACGGCGACCTTGGGGGGGTAGTTGACCAACAAGTGAACATGGTCGTCCCCCCCGTCGAATTCTACCAGCTCCGCCTCAAAGTCCGAACAGACGCCCGCAAAGAGGTCGCGCAAGTCATCAAGCACTTCTTTAGTGAACACGCCACGGCGGTACTTAGTCACAAAGACCAAGTGAACGTGCATGTTAAAAACACAGTGTCTACCGTGTCGAATGTCGTTGTTTTTCTCCATAGACCAAGTATAATTCTTAGTATGAAACGATTGCAAGCCTATCAA
>NZ_CANRIC010000025.1:0-28186 GCF_947630565.1 uncultured Paenalcaligenes sp. | reverse complement strand
CCTATGCTAACTAATCTCTCCATATTGGAGAGTATTGCATACATTTAATAATGATTCAATCGAACAGTTCGAGCCCCTTATTTTTTAGCAATACGTTGAGCCGCTAAATAACCAGACTGCCCCCCTAATCCCGGCCCCGGATGCACCGATGCACCAATTTGGTGCAAGTTTTTGATTGGTGTTTTTCCTGTACGGGCTTTGGGCTGTCCAGCAAAGGGGCGCATAAAGAAAAACTGATCGGGTGAACACACCCCAGAATAAGGGTCGCCCCCGACAAGATTGATATTCCATTGTTCTAGGTCAGCAGGACTAAAGGCTTTGTGACCAATGATATGTTGCGACCAACCCGGCATCACTGTTTCTAGACGCTGCTTGACTCGCTCGACCATCGCTTCGCGTACGGACTCATTCCATTTGCCATCTGCAGGTACGTCAATGATATTGGCCGCATCGGCTTTAATTCTGGATGGCATGTCTTGCATTTGTACCCATAAAATCCATGAGCCATCAGGTGCTCTCGTCGGATCTACGGCGATAGGTTGACCGACGGCTAAGGTGGGCTTGCTAGGTAACCAACCATTATTTGCCTCCACCACAGAGGCACAGACTTGTTCCATGCTTTCGGTAACGTGAACCATGGGCACATGGATGAGCTCTTCATTGATCCACGTGGGTTTTTCTTTTAATGCAAAGTGAATTTGCATTCCTCCACGCCCATAGCGATAGGCTTTGGCATGGTCTTTATAACGTTGTTCAGCATTAGGTAATAGGGTTTCGTAAAGCTGGTTAGGCGTTACGTTACAGACGACGGCTTTATCGGCTAAGTATTGCTCAGAGCCTACACGGACTCCGGTAGCTCTGCCTTGTTCGACTAGGACTTGGTCAACGTGTTTACCCGTTAGAACTTGACCCCCTCCTTTTTCAATGATGCTGATAAAGGCCTTAACGATGTTGTAACTGCCGCCTTCAACCACAGGCATGCCTCCAGACACGACAGCAGAAAACGTGAGTTTTCCAATAAGTGATGAGGTGGCTTCATCTGGGCCTAAACCGCTGTGTAGAACCCAGGGCGCAATCATGGCGCGGGTTAGATCCCCCGTTAACTCGCGCTCGGCCCAACGCCTAAAATTCTCTAAGGATTGAGAGGCGAACTGCATCATGCCGTCTACACCACGTTGACGCCATGAGTTAAAGACAAGTTTACTGGTGTCCCAGCTATAGGGTTCCCCGCCCATTAGACCAAAGACTAATGGCGCATCGGGGCCAAACATAGTGGCTGCGGCTGTGCCAACGGCATCCCCATCACCTGCGGTGATCTGATTCAGGCGTTGAATGGTGTCATCCATGTCTTGACGAAGGGCAATGCCGGTACCATTTGGAGTTGCTAAGCCGGTGCTATAAACACCACTCACAAAACGTAGTCCTGCTTCGGCTAATGGTTTAGCTAGTTCTGCATAGGCAGGCCCCCCAACAAAAAGGGGATACCAACTGGAAAATACGTCATGAGTAAAACCCGGAAATAACTCTTCGGTACGGATGCAACCACCCGCCACAGCGTTACGTTCTAGCACTGTCACTTTTAGGCCGCGTTCGGATAATAAGGCGGCACAACTCAATGAGTTCATACCACTACCGACTATCACCACATCACTACGTTGTTGCATGGATGGCTCCTTATGTTTATTCGCTTAAGCGAGCAAACTTACCGCGATGGAATACGGCGGGTTCGTGTTCAGTGATGGTGCTGTGGTGTACAACACGACCAATAAATAAGGTGTGGTCACCCCCTTCGTGTTGACGATAGTTTTCACACACAAAGGTGGCGACACAATCGTCAATTAGGGGCACACCATCCTCACCATCTACGTGTGAAACCAGGGCAAACTTATCTTCGACTTTGGAGTTAGCAAAGCCTAATGCTGCCTCGGTTTGGGCTTGGCTAATGACGTTAATTGCAAAATAATTGCAGTTTTCAAAAATAGCTAAGCTAGGCGAGTGGTTAACGAGGCTCCACATAATGAGAGGAGGCTCTAGGGAAAGTGAGGAAAAGGAGTTGATGGTCAAGCCCACAGGCCGTCCTTCAGGGGTGCGAGTGGTAACAATCGCAACGCCAGTAGGAAAATGGCCTAAGGCTTGTCTAAATGCACGACTGTCGAACAAATTGACAGCATTTTCGGGTTCCATAGTGGCCTGTGTAGACATGATGAGATACTCCTTGGTAATACAAATTTACGCCGTGGCGGGCACGTTTGCTTTAGATTGAATGAGCTTTTCGGCTTCGGATAAATCGCCCCAAGCAGGATACAGCACGGGCGGATTATCAAAAGCATTTGCTATAAAATGAGCAAGGTCAGGGTGTTGTTCAGCACCAGTTAATAAGGCGAGTGCTTGTGGGGTAGGAGGCACTAACATGGAGTTAGTCCAAGACACTACGCGATTGGCATAATCCCAGTATTTTTCAAAGGTGCCTTCCATCCAATCACGATCAAAGGGTTGATCGCTACGCTCTAAGATACGGTCTAAATAGACTTGTGCACATTTTGCAGCGTTATTGGAGCCTTGACCAGTAATTGGGTCGTTAACGACGACCGCATCGCCCATACCTAACACAATATTACCTGAAGGTAGAGTTAATACTGGCTTACGTACTGTGGGAGGGAAGCTACCCGCTAAATAACCTTGTGCATCGGTTAGCTCACAGTTACGTGCACGATCGGCTTCCCAAGGGAGGAATTCTTGTAGGAAGGAAAGGCTGCGTTCAAAGTGTTCCTGAGGGCTTTGTGCATCACGGAAACGATCTAATGGGCCGCCTGGGATACCTTCAAATACCATAATATCGCAGGGACCGGATAGCGTTAAAGAGGGGAATACGAAGTATTCGCCTACACCGGGAATAAAGTTAAATGACACACGAGAGTACTCGGGAGTGGGCTCTAGACCATGTACATAGGTTAAGGCCAAAGCACGTTGAGGTTTATCATAAGGAGAGCGAGAGGCATCGCGCTCAAATAAACGCACGACCTCGCCTTTACCGGCGGCAAGGATAGTGAGTTCGTATTCGTTACTGATGCGTTCTAATTCGGCAACGCCCACGTCTTCAAAAATAACCTGACCACCACGTTTTTCAAATTCTTCGATCCAGACGGGCATTTTGATACGTTGGTCTGTGGCTTGAGCGACGCGATCTAAGCGACCACTCCAGTCCACGGCTTTGGTGTCTGGTTTATCCGGATTAGGCAGGGCAAAGCCAATGCCTTCTACAGGTGGACACTCATCTTCCCAGTAGTTGATGCCAAGGCGACGTTCTACATCTAGAGCATTCGCAAACATACACTGGCTGGACATGACACGACCGTCACGAATTTGATCTGGTGTGCGGTTGGTGTACAGGGCTACCTCGTAGCCTTTATCTAGTAGGCCAAAAGCGACAGGCATCCCGGCTTGGCCGCCGCCAATAATAGCGATTTTACGCATAGTAGGTCTCCAACGTATTTAAGAATTGATAAGCTAATTTATTCGGCTAATTTAGGGATAGCAGGCACATTTTGCTCTGGGCCCATGGCGGAGTAACCACCATCTACGGCGTAATCAGCGCCGGTCACAAAACTGGCTGCATCAGATAAGAGAAAGGCCACGACTTCGCCGACCTCCTCTGGGTCTCCCACACGACCTAGCATGTGAAAGGGGGCGGCAACGCGATCTGTTTTGGCCCGATCGCCCCCAGTGATTTCGTCCATAACACGTGACCATGTCCATCCAGGAGACACGGAGTTCACACGGATTTTATCGCCCGCAAAGTCCATGGCTAAGCTACGTGTTAATTGCAAAATAGCGGCTTTAGAGACGGGGTAGAGCCAACGACCTGTTTGAGCAATTGAGGAGGAGATAGAGGTGAAGTTAACAATGGCTCCACCGTTTTGCTGCTTGATAAATGGGCGTACAACTTTGCTCATTTCAACGCTGCTCACCACATTAATGTTTAATGCTGTTAGCCAGTCCTCACGACTGGAATTGAGCCCTTCGTCTAGGTAGGAGCAAGCTAGATTGACTAGACCGTCTACGCGACCAAAATGGTCTTGCACGGCCTGTGTTGCAGAGGCAATGCCCTCATCATCAGTAATATCAACTTGCCAGAAGCGAGCTGTGCTGGTGTCTGTGCCAACCACTTGAGCACCGCCTGTGGCATCAATGTCAAACACAGCTACACGAGCGCCATAGCCACGCAATACATCGACAACACCAGCGCCAATACGTGTCGCTCCACCGGTAACGATAAATACTCTATCTTTTAAGCCTTTCATAATTTGCTCCGTCTAGTGATTGATTAAAAAGGAATAGCGACTTTAGCTAAGAGTTGATGACCTTTGGGACGGCTGCGTACACCAAAGTCTTGTTGCCATTTAGCAGTAAAGAGCCAGCCATTGGGATTGGCATAGCGCACAGTTGGGCCAAAACCAAATGATCTGGCTTTGCCGTCTCCAGCGAAAGGACCGCTGTCTTTTTGAAATTGTTGATAGGCATAACCCCCTACGCCAGCTACCCAGCCATTTCCAAAGCCGTAGCCTAACGCGTAGTCGGCATGGATGGCGTGACCAGTACGAGTGCGGGTATCACTGTTACGCATATTGAAATCAACCATGGCTTTTAGGTCGAAGTTAATGCCACTAGGTTGTGTATAAGTAAAGGCAGCGGCAGGTTGTATGGTCCAGTAGTTGCGGCCTAGATTCGCCATTTCGCCCTTTTTGTAGCGACCGGTGGGAGCGACAAAGTCCACCCCTACAACGGCATGCGCCGCATCACTAAAGTGATAGCCCAAGGCTGGGCCAAAGGCGATATCGCCCAAGCCACTACGACGTTTGCTTAATCCCATGGCTTGTTCTTTAACGGTTAACAAGGGGAATAAGGCATGGAAAGCGAGCTGTCCACCGGCGATTTGCTGAGGGGTAACCCAGACCACACGAGGTGCGACCATGGCAACATCCACTTTGAAACCGGGGACGGGGATTTTGTCTCCGCTGTGATCGCGTACTGAGTTGTAACGCATTGCACCGCCATACATCAGTAGATGTACCCCTGGGCCAGGTAAGGCTCCTGACATGTAAGATTCCAAGCCATCAGGATAAATGGGTAGCCCATTACCCTCAATTGCCATGGTGGCGCTTGAGCTAAGTAGCAGTAGCGCCCCACAGGCAATGGCTAAGGTTGATTTCTTTTGTGTTGCCATTGTTGTCTCCACCTCATTTATATTGTTTAGTTGTGAATGATTTAGATGGTATGTGTGTTGTTTTTTATGGTCTATCCAGTTTTAGCAACGCGTATCCAATTAGTGCAAATACTTGATATTTCTAGGGAAAACCCCAGTGAAAAAAATCTATTTCAATGAGATTTTTCTTATAAGTTATTGATACTAAAGTAGTAAATTTAATTTAGGTTTATAGTATTTTGATGATTTTGAGAATGCGGCAAACAAAAAAACGCCTGCTTTTGCAGGCGTTTGAAGGGGCAAAGGTTGCGTAGAGTTATTCTTTACTTAGGGCCTCGATTTGTGCTCTGTAGAAATCAAGAGCAGCTTGACCGTCGATTTTTTTCTTGTCGGCGGCTTTGATCCAGTCGCTTTCAATAAAGGCTAAGTCAGCCTTTAGCTTGTCTAGTTCCGCGCCTTCGACATGGTAGGTTTTTAGACCTGCATCTGTCAGGTTTTTTGTGGCGTTAACTTCGGCTTGCTGCCATTTAGTACCAAAGTCACGGGCAATGTATTCGCCAGAAACTTGCTCAATAGCGGCACGATCAGCCTCGCTAATGGATTTCCATTTGCGTTCATTCATGAACATGTATTGGCTCGATTTGCCAAAGCCACCTGGTACAGCAACGGCACTTTTAATGAGTTTATCAAGCTTAAAGTTTTCGATTTGGTCGTACTGGAAATATAAACCGTCAATTACACCGCGCGACAGCATTTCGTAGCTTTCAGAGGCGGGGGCGTTAACAGTAACAATGCCCATGGCTTTACCAATACTGTCAAACAAAGGGCTAGGAGAGCGTAGTTTTAGACCCTTTAGATCATCCACGTTTTTGATTTCGTCTTTATTGGTAAAGATGACGGTGGCTGGGCTGGTCCACACACCCATTAGTTTAACGCCACGATGCTCATCGGCCTCCATCATGAATTTTTCGTAGGTGCGCCAGTAAGCCACCGAGTTAATGCCGCCATCTTCGATGGTGAAGGGGAGCTCTGCAAATTCGATTAAGGGAAAGCGGGTGGCTGTGTAGCTGTGAACGGACATACCCATATCGGCTACCCCATTGCGCACTAAGTCTAAGTGGGCTTGTGGTTTGCCAAGAGGATTAATAAATTCAACCTTGACTCGGCCTTCGGTGACCTCGTTTACTTTAGCTGCCCATGGTTCTAGCATCTCTTTGACGATGTAGTGAGCGGGTGGGAGCCAGTTTGAAAAACGTAAGACGGTGTCTTCGGCCTGCGCACTGAGGGGGGTAATAGCGGCGGCTAAACCTAAGCCTAAACAGGCCCCTAAGCGTTTAATTAATTTCATTTGTCTACTCCAAATATAGCTTTTTTTGATAATGTTAAGAACTACGACTACATGCTGTTGGGGACCACCAGCACAATCCAAGGCACCAGAACCAAGATAGCCAGGCGAATAATATCTGTGATGACAAAGGGGCTAACACCATAAATAACGGTACGTAGCGGAATATCAGGCATCACATTTTTAATCATGAAAATATTTAAACCTAATGGTGGGGTGATGAGGCTGATTTCGGCAGCAACCACCACGATGATGCCAAACCAAACCAGATCAAATCCAAGAGAGGCCACAATAGGGTAGAAAATGGGTACTGTGAGCATCACCATTGACATGGTTTCTAAAAAACAGCCTAAGACCAAGTAAATAAGGCAGATCATAAAGATCACCATGAGTGGTGACATGTCTAAGCCGTTAATAAACTCAAGCAGTTGATTGGGTAAGCCCGCTACAGTGAGAAAGTTAGTAAAGATTAAAGCCCCGATCACCAAAGCAAACATGATGGCGGTTGTTTGGGCGGCCTCAACCAATACGGTTAGATAGAGCTTAGGCTGCCAGCCACGACGTTTGAAAGTGATTAAAAAGGTACAAAATGCCCCGATGCCTGCGGCTTCGGTAGGGGTAAATACACCCCCATAAATACCCCCCATAATCACAATAAATAACACGGTGATGGCAAAAACGCCTTTGGTTGCGTGTAGACGTTGTGCCCAGGAGCTTTTTTCACCGGGCTGACCAAGTTTTGGATTGATGGTGGTGAGAACCACGATGGTTAATAGGTACATCAGCAGGGCGATGAAACCAGGCAGAAAGCCAGCGGCAAAGAGCTTACCTATGTCGGTTTCAGTCAAAATGCCATACACCACCATGATGACGCTGGGAGGGATCAGAATCCCTAAGGTGCCTCCAGCAGCAATGCTACCGGTGGCTAAGCGGTCGTCATAGTTGTATTTGCGCATGTTCGGCATGGCGACTCGGCTCATGGCGGCGGTGGTAGCCATACTGGAGCCAGAGAGCGCACTAAAAGCGCCACAGGCAATAATGGTAGCCATTGCTAAGCCACCGCGTAGGTGACCAATAAAGGCATTAGCAGCGTTGTATAGGTCTCTTGATAAGCCAGAGGCGGTAACCAAATTACCCATCAAAATAAAGAGAGGCAGCACCGTAAAGCTATAGCTCATGCCGGTATCAAAGGCGGTTTGTGCTGCCATGGTGTAGGCGGCCTCGAAGCCGGTGTAATAGCTAAAGCCTATCGTACCCACCAACAACATGCCCCATGCAATGGGCAAGCCAATAAATAGGCTAAACAGTAAAAAGGCCAAGCCAATTAAAGAAACTAACATATCAAATTACCTCGGGCTTAGGACTGTGGGCGTGGTGATACAAATAGGTGCATAAATGCCGCTAAAGAGGAAATAGCGGTAAAAATGGCAATGGCAAAAGCAAAGGGAGCAATGGGAACCTGCAAGGCATTACTCATGTCGCCATAGTCAGCTAACTGCATGCCGTGTTGCCACAGAAAATAGCTCAAAATGGCCAGTCCTACCGCAGAGATCAAGGACAAGCATTTTTGTTGAATGCGACGGAAAGAAGCCCCAAGACAGGCGTCTAAAACGGTGACTGTCAGGTGTTGTTGATGCCAAGTCACCCGAGGTAGGGCTGCAAAGACTAATATGCCTAATAGCAGTTCATTGCTTTCGTAGGCCCCATGTAAGGGCGAATGAAATAAGTAGCGTCCGACCACATCAATGGTCGTGATGCCAGTCATCAAGACCAATAAGATGACGCATAGTGCATCAAGAATGATTTCTAGTATGCGTACCAGTCCGCCTTGGCTACGCACTAATTGCATGCCAGGTAAGTCATTGTCCATGTTGTCTCCATCGAGGACTGATGTTTTTTTGACATAAAGGGACGTCAATACGGCCCTTTATATTTATATGTTTTTGTTATAAATAGTTTACTTGTTAATAGATTCTCGTAAATAGAAAATAACCCTTATCACCTATTAAATGGTGAGTGTGCCTACGCTGGCGCCACCACAAACATACAACGTCTGGCCTGTTACAAAGCTATTATCCGGATCAGCAAAAAAGCTAACCGCACGGGTAATATCATCGGCTCGACCTAGGCGTTTAACAGGGATACTCGCTGCTAGTTTTTGCTCGCGTTCGCTACCCGCTTCCACTACGTCATAAAACATAGGGGTTTGAATTGGGCCAGGGGCAACTACGTTTACCGTGATGCCTTGGTCAGCGAGTTCTAAAGCCCATGTGCGTGCCATACCGATCATGCCTGCTTTGGTGGCCGAATACGCTGTGCGTGTTTGTAAGCCAAGAGCGCCTCTAGAGGACATTAAGACTACGCGACCAAATTGCTTTTGACGCATAGCGGGTAGGATGGCTTGCATGATTTGAATGGCCGCCCCTAGATGAATTTGGGTTAAGCCTTGTAGCTCACTGACTTTTACTTCATCAATTAAGTTAGGCCAAATAACACCAGCATTATGTACAAAGTGAGTCACATCATAGTGGGCAGCAATGTCTGCCGCGGCCTGCTCTGTAGCGGCCTCGTCAAGTAAATCGACCTGTATCTGTATTAAGCGCTCGTGTGTCCAGCTGAGCGTTTTTCTGGCTAGAGAGATGACGGTGTAGCCTTTTTCAATATAGTGCTGACAGAGATCAGCACCGATTCCGGCACTGCCACCAGTGATAACAACGGTATAAGGGGTAGTCATAGAAAGTCTCCTTGGTTTTTTATTTTTTAGGCTGAGGTCTTAGCGTGAGCGACTAATACGCCAACTCCAGAGGGGTCTAGCTCTAGAGCCAATGTTGTACGATCTCCCGTTTGCAGTTGGTCTTGTAAATGAGCAATAGCGATGGGGCCACAATCGAGTTTGACTGTACCAATTCGCCAGGGAAGTTGGTCTTGAAAATAAGGCTCATTACTGTGATGCAAAGTGCAAGAGGCGACTACTGTCGCCAGAGGGGATACAGGTTGCCAAGGTAACTGATCTCCTAGGCAATGAGAGCAGACATCTCGTGGTGGGTATTGCACAGTTTGGCAATCGGCACAGACTTGCAAGGCCATTTGATTCTGCTGAGCGGCAGTGGTTAAACCTGCTGCAGCGGTACTTCGGGCGCTAGGTGGTAAAGGGCGTGTCATGCGTGACCTCGTTTTAAAATCGCTGCAGCAGTACAAATACCGCGGTCATAGTTGATCATGCCAAAGCCAGACACCATTCCCACAGTGGCATTTTTGACTTGTGTCTCAGCTGCACAATGAGTGAGCTGACGTAAGGCCTGTACCAAACCTAAATAGCCTCCAGCTGCACCCGCTTGGCCGACGGACAGTTGCCCACCAGAAGTATTAAATGGAAAGCTGCCATCAATCGTGAACGTGTTATCACGAATGAATTGAGGGCCTGCACCCTTGGCACAAAAACCGAGATCCTCAAACTGCAATACATTGATGACGGGGTAGTCATCGTAGGTTTCTAAGAAATCAATATCAGAGGCAGTGACCTGAGCCATGTGGTAGAGATCATCGATGTCCATGGCCCAGCCGCCCCGATATTGAACAGGGTCTTCAGGAAAGGCGTTGTGGCGTTCAATGGTGCCTAGAATCTCTACATAAGGAAGATTCAGTTGTTCTGCTTGCTCACGGCGCATGACCAGATAGCCTTCTGCCCCTGCACATGGCATGACACAGTCAAATAAATGGATGGGGTCTGCAATGGGGCGAGCGGCCATGTACTGCTCAAGATCTAATGGTTTTTTCATTAGCGCATGAGGGTTACGTAAGGCATTGTCGCGTTGAGCTACACAGAGTTTGCCGAAGTCTTCGCGGGTGGCTCCGTAATGCTGCATGTAATAGTCGGTCAATAACGCAAAGCTGCCATTTGGGCCTGCAGCCCCATAGGGGTAGACGGCATCTTGAGAGAAGCGCGAAAAAGCACTGACTGTATTTTTAAAGGACTCACGTTGATTGGTGTCTCCCGCGATACAGGCGACTACTGTGGCATCTCCACATTGCACGGCGCGGGCAGCACGGCGCATAGCTACGACTCCGCTCGCGCCTCCCATGGGGATATGGTCTAACCAACGCGGGCTCATTTGAAAATGCTGCATTAACCCGACGGCAGTATCACTGCCTAAGGTAAAACTAGAAACACAAACACCATCTATCTCGTTTTTTTTGAGACCACTTTGAGCGATGAGTTCTTTGAGTGCCGTACCTAACCATCGATGCGCACTGTGTTCAGAAAAACGCTCATAGGGGACGGTGACAGGACACACGAGGACAACATCAGAATAGGGCGTGCGTTGAGTCATTAGATCTCCTGACGCTTTTTAAGGTGATTGGTATCCACGCAGTCGGGGTGATTCAGTAGCTCTAGGGCTAAGGTTTTGAGTTCGCCGCGTTGAATTTTATTCGTGGAGGTTAAGGGTAGCTGGTCCACAAAGGCAATGTAACCAGGCACTTTAAAGTAAGCCAATTGACTCAGACCCCATTGGACGATTTCAGTGGCTAGTTGCTGTTTGGCCTCAAGGTTAGAGAGGGGTTTATGCGGCACAATGAGGGCCATCACTTCATCACCACGAATGGCATCTGGTACAGCAGCGACGGCAATCGAGCGAACTGCTGGACATTGCTGCATTACGTTTTCTACTTCAACAGCGGCGATATTTTCACCACTACGACGAATGACATTTCGTTTGCGATCAATAAAGTGTAGATAGCCATGCTCATCACGTTTGACGATATCGCCGGTGTGGAACCAGCCATCAGCCCACGCTTCATCCGTGGCAGGTTGGTCTTTCCAGTAACCAGCAAAAAAACCACGACGGGGATTTGGGCCTGCGTGACGAACTAATAGTTCACCATTGGTGCCTGTTGCAGCGGGGTTACCCTCATCATCAATGAGTAGCACTTCCATGTCAGCGCTTTCTTTGCCAAAGCAGTTAGTACCAATGTAGCGGGGTTCTTCGTTGGCAATAATACATGCGCCTGAGCCCGTTTCTGTCATGGCCCATGCCTCTAATAGAGGAAAGCCAAAGCGCTGTTCAAAGGGCTGGTGCAAAGACCCATCTACCCCTGCACCAAAACCAAAGCGTACGTAATGATTTTTGTCGCTTTCGGTTAGCTCTAGCTTCATGAGAATGGCAGGCATGACGCCGAGGTAGTGAATCACCGTGGCTTCTGATTTGCGCACGGACTCCCACCAGGTTCTGGGGTGAAAGCGATCAAGTACGATTAAGCAGCCCCCTGTTTTGACCATAGCCATGGCAGAGAATGCCAAGGCATTCATGTGAAACAGGGGTAGAGGAGTCAACATGCGCTCCCGACCTTTATGTAGGGTGGCTAAGCCGCCTACCTGTGCATACCAGTCTCCTGCATCGTGAAAATACTGGTTGGGTAGCATGCAGCCTTTAGGGCGACCCGTTGTACCAGAGGTGTACATGAGGGCGCATTCACTTTCAATGGTGATGGCTTGATCTAGACGTGGGGCTTTTTGTGGCGCGGGAGGAGGGGTTTGATCTGGTGTGATTAAACCCATCGTTTGCCCTGCTTTTAATGCGGCTTCGCCCAAATCAGTATGGCGATTTGGGGTGGCTACAGCCAAAATCATTTCGGAGTGGCCGATTAAGTATTCGAGTTCTGCGGCGCGTAAGTCTGGGTTGATGGGAACAATAGAAGCACCGAGTTTGTTCAGAGCGACCCAATGCAAGAAAAAAGCCGGACGATTTTCTAATAACATCCCAACACGGTGTCCATGCCCATAGCCAGCCGCTGAATATAGGGCGGCGAGACGGTCTATTTCCTGTTGTGCCTGAGCATAGCTAATTGCGCCAGCAGGAATGTCATAGGCATCGGCGGTCTCTGGTAAGACCAGCATAAAATCGTGGTCAGGCCACTGCTGAGCGCTTTGCTGAAACGCGGTGTAAATGGTTTGTGCCATGGCGGTCTCCTACATAAACAACTGGATGTTGCCAAATGGCGCATCACAATTTAGCAAATCAACGCGTTTTAGACGCATACGTAATTGGTTATTCTCAACCACGATATGATGAGTGGCCCAACCTACATAAAGAGTTTGTGTCTCACCTCGGGTTTCTGTGTAGTGAAAAGAGGTACGGACTTTATGCTCGGTGGCGTTAGCATCAAAATCGATGACACGGGGCTGTTGTAATAAGTGGTGGCAGCGACTTTTTGGTTGCTGGGAAAAGGTACGTTGACCTACGAGGCGCTCTACCCGTACCTTTAATAACAGTTTGTCTTCGTACAGCAATGAGGCGTGCAAGATGGGGTCTGTCTGGCCATGAGCCAAGGGCATCCAGTAATAAGCGTCTTCGGTAAATAGCTCTAACCACTCGGTAAAACGCTGCTCATCGAGTAGGTCGGCTTCGTGGTAAACAAAATCAATTAGGGCTTGGGCAGTAATTTGTGTCATGGGGAATCCTTTATATCAATGGGGCAGAGGGGTTAGGCATCAACACCCATGTATTTCAACCACGCACGAAACTGCGCACGCATTTGCACTTCGCTTGTGCCGTTAACCACCACATTTTTTTGTTCTTTTTCCGCTGGATCATAGAGACGTCCTACGTTCATCCAATCACGTCCTCGGCTTTTTAGTGCCTCTTGAGCGCGCTCATACATTTCCAAA
Source organism: uncultured Paenalcaligenes sp. (assembly GCF_947630565.1). Taxonomy (NCBI): domain Bacteria; kingdom Pseudomonadati; phylum Pseudomonadota; class Betaproteobacteria; order Burkholderiales; family Alcaligenaceae; genus Paenalcaligenes; species uncultured Paenalcaligenes sp. The sequence goes on along the minus strand of NZ_CANRIC010000025.1, from coordinate 14,971 downwards.
TCATCATGGCCAACCACCGAAGTAGGGGCATTGATGAGGCGGTTGTACATCAGTGTGCGTTCAAGGAATTTATCCGGGGCGCCCACTAAGCGAAATGTCCATGACTCCACCAGTGTTTTATCCACGGCAATGGGTTTGAAAATACGAATGGTTTGAATAGGCCCTTTGATCATGATGTTGGGGAAATACACCGTGTTATGGCGTACATCCCCCAGAATTTCTTTGACTCGCTCCTCGCCATAGGCGCTCACCATTTGATCCCAGTACCCATCAATGTCAGAGTATTCTGCATGGATAGAGTCAGAAACGCCCGTATGACCATGACCGTTTTCCCAAACCCGAATGCCCATGTTTTCAAAAAACTCATAAGGGGACATAAAGGGGGCGAAAAGCTCTACCGCCATTGGTTTGGGCGTGCCTTCGGGGGCGTCTTCCCAGACTTTGATAGCTGTACCGGCTGAGGATTCGTGCGCCACCATAGGATGACAGGTATCCGTTTGGTTATCGACCAGCATCTTCCAGTTACAGTTATGCATGTAACGCATGACACCGCCTGCGATTTCTAGTTTTCCTTCGGGAGAGCGCTCTACCATATTGTCTATAGTTGTTAAGGACTCTCCAAAGAAATCCTCAAAACTTTGCCCTTCGGGACTGAGTCTACAGAAAACAAAGTCACGATAAACGGTTACGTTTTCGACGGGAGCCATGCCTTGGCTGGCTTCAGAGCACTCAAAACCGGTATCTTCGTAGCCTTTTTTGAGTGGAATGGCTAATAAGCGTCCATCGGTGCGGAAAGTCCATGCATGATAGGGGCAACGGAAAAACTTGCCCGTATTGCCACAGGTTTCTCCGGCGACCTTGACCCCTTTATGTGGGCAACGGTTGTATAGCACTTTGATGCTGTTGTCGCTATGGCGCACCATGATGACCTCTTCGGTACCAATGGTCGTGGTGTAGTAGTCGCCTTTATTGGGAGTCTGGCTGGCATGGCCCACATATACCCAGGTATTAGCAAAAAGCTGTTCCATTTCAAGCTGAAATAGCTCGTCATTGATGTAGAGGTCTTTATGAACTTCGGTATCGCGCACAAGTTGGCGAATAGCATCGGGATTATTACGATAGTGACTCATGGCAAGCACCTTATAGATCAAGAACGAGTTTTGGGGATTTAGCGCGTGAAATACAGATTTGGATGACTTTTCCGCTGTCTTTTTCTTTATCACTGAGAAAGTAATCCCGGTGGTCGGGAATGCCCTCTAGTACATCCACCGTACAGACACCGCACTCGCCGCGTTTGCAGTCATACATGGGGTCTTCACCAGCCTCTTCGAGCACATCAACAATGGTTTTGTCAGCAGGAATGGTAAAAGTCAGTCCTGATTGTCGAAGTTCTAGCTCAAAGGGTTGATCGCCTTCTAAGGGGGCGGCGGTAATGAATAGTTCAAAATGCACGTTACAGCGGGGCCAATTGCGTGTTTTAGCCAGCTCAATCACCGCGTCAATCATGCCTTGGGGGCCACACACATAGATGTGCTGATCCGGGCTGAGCGTGTCAAATAAGGCGGTTAGATCAAAAGGCGTGTCATCGTTGGTATAGCAAACTAATTGGTGAGCTAGATGTGTTTTTAACTCGTCTGCGAAAGCCAATTGATCGGCTGTTCTAGCGCTGTAATGCAAGGTGAACGGACGCTGTTGGTCTGCTAGGGCGTGGGCCATACTGGCAATAGGGGTGATACCAATCCCGCCAGCGATTAACACAATGTCTTTTTCGTCCGTTTGTGCAGCATCTAAAGGAAAATCATTGATGGGGGCAGTAGCTTGAATCACATCACCCATTTTCAGCTGATGCATAAATTTTGAGCCGCCATTGCCTTCGGCCTCTAGGCGAACGCCTAGACGATACTGTTGTGGGGCTGCACGCCAGTCATGCTCTGGGTCAGTGACTATGAGCGAGTAACAGCGATGGTCGTTGAGCTCGGGAATTTGGACTTGGATATGAGCGCCTGCTGAAAAAACAGGTAGTGCAGATCCGTTCGTGGATTCGAGAACGAACTCACGAATCAGAGGGGAGGCATCGCGAATATCGCGAATAACGAGTTCTAATAGTTGCATCGCTTGTCTCATCACAGAAATAGTTATTGATATGAAAGGTATTCTAGTAATAGATAGTTTAGTAATCAATATATTCTCGGGAATGTAATGGAAAACCACTAGGACTAGAAAGCGGTCTACAGACGCAAAAAAGCCCCTGATTTGAAGGGGCTTTTTGATGTGATATGCAGCAAGCAGTTAACGATTGACGACGGCAAGCACACGTAAGGGGCTACCAGAACCACTTTCAATTTTAAGTGGGGCAGAAAAGATCAAGGCGCCAGTGGCGGGTAGTTGATCTAGATTGCGTAGACACTGCAGACCGTAACGGTTAGCACCATGCATCAAAGTGTGGCAAGGGTAAGCGACGGGCCATGCGTAGGACTGGCCTGCATCGGTATTAATGGTTTCTACACCAAAGCCATGTACATCACGCTCGTTAATCATCCACTCTACGGCGGCCTGTGACGGGCCGGGGGTGTTCGGGCCATTTTCTTTCATATTAACGTAAGCCTCTGGCCCTTGCTCTTCGAGGCGTTTTGACCAGTCCGTACGTAAAAAGACCCAAGAACGGGCGGGGATACGACCATGTTTTTGTTCCCACGCTTCTAAAAACTCAGGCGTCAAAATCCAGTTATCGTCTTGGGCGACCTCGGCAGAGGCATCAATGACGACAGCAGGACGAATAAAGTTTTCGGCAGGAATAGTATCTACCGTGCCATTGGCATGTTCACTGCCAGAAATCCAGTGTGCAGGGGCATCAAAGTGAGTCCCTGTATGCTCACCACAGGTGAAGTTATTCCAGTACCAACCGGGGCCGGCTTCGTCGTATTTGCTGATACGTTGTTTAGAGAAACCAGCGGTTTGGCCGAACTGCTCAGGCAGTTGCAAAGAGGGAAAACTCTCGCTGAGGGTGTGGGTCAAGTCAATAACTTTTAAGCTGCTATTGTCTAGGGCTTGAATCATGAGGCTAAGGGCGTTGCTCATGGTAGTCTCCATTTTTTGTATTTTGTATGGTTTTGGTAGGGCATACAGCGTATGCCCTACAGGCGATATTAGTTATCGCGAGGCTCAAACTCTGTGGGCTCAGGATTGAGCTCATCGACATTGAAATTGTCGTTCACAAAGGTAGCTGCGCTTAGAGCACGACGGTTCACTTGCAGATTGAATACATCAAAACGGTTGTAGTGACCCGTAATGTCATGCATTTGGCGAGGCTGAATGCAGCGGGATAAGTCAATATCACCATAAGCAATGCCTTCGTCATCAATTAGTGGGTCGCCTACGGTGCGACCATCAGGGCCGATGATGCCAGAGAATGCACTGTTTTTACGGGCAAGTAATTCGCGGGCTTCGGGATGTGAAGCACTCATCAGGTCTACGATTTCTTCGGAAACGGTAGAGCAAGAGATGACAGTAAAGACCTTACCTTCAAAACAATGTGCGGCGGCGCGTAGACGAATGGCTTCTGCCATGTCGTAGTCTTTGGGTGCGACCGGTAGGGCAATGTAGTTAGCGGTATGGATCATCTCACCCTGAGCAAGCAAGCTGAAACGCGCTAAGGTGTTAGTGTTTTCACCACATGCCAAAGAACCCAACGGGCCAATGTTTGTTTTATGTACACGCATAGAAGAAGCATCACCAGGAGACCACGTCAGTTTCTCTGCCCAAGTAGGCACGAGCTTACGGTGACGGCCAATGATACGGCCTTCGTGGTTGATGGTAACGAGCGTGTTGTAGATCGTAGCGAAGCTATTGGGGTTACGTTCGTTAACACCAATCACTACGTTAACTTCGCGTTGACGAGCCACCTGAGCGATCTTCTGAATTTCTGGGCCGGGGACTTCGATAGCTGACATGACGAGCTTCTCGAACCAAGGGCTGGCCTCTACGGGGTTCATGACCCAGCTCCAGTACGGATAGGCTGAGATGAATACCTCGGGGAAAGCCACAAGTTGGGCACCATTATCGGCGGCTTCGTGAATCAGGCGGCAAGCTTTATCAACGGTCGCGTCGGTGTTTAAAAACACCGGCGCGGTCTGAACAGCTGCAGCCTTGAATTTTGGCAATTCAAGCATGCATGTTCTCCTTAGTTTTTAGGTGTTACGTCCACGATGGAGTGGCGTAGCGAACCAATACCTTCAACAACAGCTTCAACAACATCACCTGGCCACATCCATTCTTGTGGATCACGGCCCGCACCTACACCCTCAGGTGTACCGGAGGCAATGATGTCACCGGGTTCTAGTGTAATACCAGCACTGATGTCAGCAATTAGATCGTTGACATTAAAGAGCATGTGTTTGGTGTTGGAGCTTTGTTTGGTCACGCCGTTTAGCGTTAGGCTTAGATCCAAGTTATGTGGATCTGGTAGCTCGTCTGCAGTCACAATAACTGGACCGAAAGGCGCGTAAGTGTCTTGACCTTTGGAGTAAATCCACTGGCCAGCACGACGACAATCACGTGCGCTAACGTCGATCATAACGCTGTAGCCGAATACGTATTTTAAGGCGTCTTCTTTGCTAACGCGTTTAGCGCGAGTACCCATGATGACAGCAAGCTCAACTTCCCAGTCCATTTGCTGAGTAATGTTTTTGTTGTGCTCAATGGCATCATCAGGACCAATCACAGTGGTAGGCGGCTTGGAGAAAATCACAGGCTCTTTAGGTAGGTCTGCGGAAGTATCCAAGGTACGGCTGGATTCAGCTACGTGCTCTACGTAGTTCAAACCAATACCGAAAATATTTTTGCGTGGGCGTGGGATAGGAGCCAATAGTTTGACGTTAGCCAAAGGAACGGCAACACCTAAAGGTAGGTCGTCGGCACACTCCTCAAGTAGACGGGTTGTAGCAGCTACAGCGGAAGGACCCATGTCGATAAAATCGAGCATGTTGTCAGGTAGCGGCTGACCAGTGGCTAGGCCTAGCTCAAATAAATCAACAACTAGATCGCCAACAATAGCACCTAGGCGGGCAGCGGCAGCAACTTCGCTGCGGTAAGTAACAAGACGCATTTTTTATCTCCGAAAGAAGCGGGGTACGTTGATAGGGCAACGTACCGGATTCAATTATTCAGTAACTATTTGGTGACCACCGTTTTCTGCAAGCGCTTCCTCGTAGTAGAGGTTTAGTGCACGCATAACGGGTAAGTCGTGGAAAGAGAACAAGCACGCATCATCGCTGCTGGACCCATTGACGTGTTCGTGGAACATCCAAGAGGGTACGCAGAAGATATCGCGCTCGCGCCAATCAAAACGTTTGCCATTGATGATGGAGTAACCATGACCTTTTGCCACTTGGTACATAATGCTACCGGTGTGACGATGCGCTTTGGTGTGTTCACCGGGGCGCAGCATTTGCATGCTAGCACCCATGGTTGCCATCACGGGGCCGCCAGTGAGCGGATTGGTGTAATCCATGATGATGCCATCAAAAGGGCTGCCATCAGTGACTTTGGCATAGCGAGACAAGGCTTCGTAGGTCGGTTCCCACTCGTATTTCAGCAAGGGGGAGTACGGTTTTTGCCAGTCATGTAGTACCGGTTTTAATCCAGGGTTACCCCAGATATGTGTGGCGTCATTCACGGGGAATGTCACTGCCTGAGATAAGTCAGGGTGAACCGCGTAAAAACCGGCTTCCATGGCATTAACAAAAGGAATGTCTAAGCCATCTTGCCAGATACATGTGGAGCCTTCGGCGCTGACGCCGTGCTCGTGCCACGCACCATTTGGTGTTAACACAAAATCATTAGCACCCAAGGTCATTTTATGGCCATCAACGACGGTATAAGCGCCAGAGCCTTCCATGATGAAACGTAAGGCTGAGGACGAGTGTGAGTGGGCAGAGGCCGCTTCGCCTGGGTGCATCACCTGTAAACCAGAATACAGCCAACCCACTGAAGCCGACACATCTTGTCGACCTGGGTTATTTAAATAAATAACCCGGCGACCTGCTTGCTCTGGTGTGACCAAGTCTACGGAGCGTAGTACGTATTCGCGCAGGTCTTGGTAACGCCACAGTACTGGCACTGACTGGGACTTAGGCTCCCAAGGTTCAATTTTGTTTGCCACGTTCCATAAGGCACCGGCCTCGAACTGCTCTAGATCTTTATAGTATTTGATCAGTTCGGGGGTGTCAGTCACGTTAGCACGGCCTGCTACGTCTTCTTTGTAGATGTCGTAACGTTCGTCTGTCATGATGTGTCTCCTTAGCCTTTTAATACAGGGCGGTTTTCGTTGCGTTCTAGCCAGTCTTGACCCCAACGATACTGTTTAGGCCAAGTGATGTCGTGATAACCCAGTTTTGCCGCTTCGTGTAGTGGCCAGTTTGGATTGGCTAAAAAGCCTCTAGATAAACCACAAAGATCAGCGCGACCTGCCGCAATAATGCTATTGGCATGGTCGGCTTCCATGATGGAGCCGATGGCCATTGTGGCAATACCTGCCTCGTTGCGAATACGATCAGCAAAGGGGGTTTGATACATACGACCATAAATAGGTTGTTGATCGGCCACAACCTCGCCACTGGACACATCCACTAAATCAGCGCCTGCTGCTTTAAATAGACGTGAGATCTCGACGGCTTCGTCTACGGTTGTACCACCGTCTGCCCAATCTGTTGCAGAGATACGAACCATCATTGGTTTGTTTTCTGGCCAAACAGCGCGCATCGCGTTAAAGACCTCTAAGGGGTATTTCATGCGATTGCTTAGGCTGCCACCAAACTCGTCGTTACGCTGATTCGTTAGAGGTGAAATGAAGCTAGATAGTAGGTAGCCTTGGGCTGCTTGTAGTTCGATACAGTCAAAACCAGCAGCATCAGCACGTTGAGTGGCAGCAACAAATGCGTCACGGATTTGATCCATTTGGGCTCGGCTCATTTCGGCAGGTGTTGCGCTGTCAGCATCATAAGCAAGAGCAGAAGCAGAAATCAGATCCCAGTTGCCCGAGGCAAGTGGTTTGTTGGCTTTTTCCCAGCCGACCTGTTTAGAGCCACGACGACCAGCATGACCTAGCTGTATGCCCATCTGTGCGCCGCTGTCTTGTACTGTTTTTACAACTTGAGCCCAGGCCGCGGTTTGATCGTCATTCCAGAGACCGGTACAACCAGGGGTCACACGACCATCAGCAGTAACGGCTGTCATTTCGGCCATAACCAAGGCAGCACCACCTAAAGCGCGAGCGCCATAGTGTGTTTGATGGAAGGAGTTGGTCATTCCATCGGTGGCGGAGTAGGTAAGGGTCGGCGCAAAAACGATACGGTTTTTAAGCGTCATGTCACGCAAGGTGTACGGTGTGAACATGGGTGGAGGAGGTGTTTGATTTGCCGCCAAGTTCATCCCAGCATCATTGGCAAACCAACGTTCAAATTGCTCGATGCCCTCTGCGTCACGTAAGCGTAGGTTCTCGTGGGAGATACGCTGCGAGCGAGTCAACATAGAGTAAGTGAATTGCTCTGGGGCCATATTGGCATAACGTGCGACGTTCTCAAACCATTCGGTTGAGTTACGTGCTGCATTTTGGATGCGTAGTACGCCTACACCGCGAACTTTACCGTATTGCTCTAGGGCTTCTTCTAGGGAGGCATCGTTTTGTAGATGCTCAGCCAAAGAGATGGCGTCTTCTAGAGCCAGTTTAGTACCAGATCCAATGGAGAAGTGTGCGGTATGAGCCGCATCACCCATCAATACAAATGGCGTTTTTTTGCCGTCTACATTTTCCCAATGTACCCATTCGTTACAGATAACGCGCGGGAAACGAATCCAGATGGCAGAGCCGCGTAGGTGTGATGCATTGCTGATGAGCTCATTGCCATCTAAGTACGGAGCGAAAAGTTCTTCGCAGTACTTAATGCCTTCTTCTTGGCTCATGTTTTCAATGCCAGCTTTTTCCCATGTTTCGTTCGGGGTTTCTACAATGAACGTAGATAGGCCATCTTCGAAGCGGTAGGCATGAGCCTGGAACCAGCCGTGCTCATTTTCTACAAAAATAAAGTTAAAGGCATCAAAGACTTTTTTCGTGCCTAACCACACAAAGCGACAATTGCGTTCATCGATATCGGGCTTGAAGCTTTCTGGGTATTTGTTGCGGATGCGGCTATTGATCCCGTCGGAGGCGATGACTAAATCTGCATTGTATTTACGTGCGATTTCGACTTCGTCTTCTACGATGGTTTCAAATACGAGTTCTACGCCGACTTCTTCACAGCGAGCTTGTAGAATATTTAATAGTTTTTTACGACCTATACCGATAAACCCATGACCTTTGCTACGGATAGCACGGCCTTTGTAGTGTGTCTCGATATCATCCCAGTGGTTAAATGCATCACCAATGGTTTGTGCTGATACAGGATCAGCGGCACGCAAGTTCTCCATTGTGGCGTCAGAGAACACCACGCCCCAGCCAAAGGTATCGTATGGGCGATTACGCTCTACGATCACAATGTCGTTTTCGGGGTTTTGCAATTTCATCAGCAGGCCAAAATATAGGCCAGCTGGGCCTCCACCAATACATACGATTTTCATAGCTTTGTCCCGTATGGTTAATTACTGTTGTTGATATATTCAAGTCAGTATATTTATTAATAAATAGTATACAAGTAAAGTATATAGGTAAAGGTAAACCGTACTTTTTTACTTAGTATGCTGTCTTGTTATCCAAGTCATGGCCGAATTATGCTGTGATTTCTTCGTCGGCCAGCAAGTAATCTTGCATGGGAGTACGAAGGTATTCAGGAATTTCGATGGCTTGGTGGGTTACAAGCGAGGTTGTGACAATCACTTGTTGCACTTCCATACGTAAAACATCATCTTTGCCCACACATTGCAAACGTAATTGCAAGGAGCGGCTGCCGATTTTCTTAACACCAAGGCTGAGCACAACATCATCACCCATTTTGCTGATAGAGCGGAAATCGGCTTGCAGATTAACGGTAGGCATGCCCACTTTATTGTGTGCAATTAAACCGCTAAAACCTTCAGGAAGCATGGAGTCAATCCATTGCTCTAGGAGGTCATTAAACAATACAAAGTATTGTGGGTAGAAAACGATGCCAGCGGGGTCGCATTCGGAAAAACGGATACGGTGTTCATTTGTGTACAGCTTTGATCCCATGTTTTTACCTTTACTACGTTAAGCGCTGTTTGCACTTTGGGTTAATCAAGATTTGGGTAAAACTGACAGGAAGCGCTAACCCAAACCATAGCTTTATCATGTTTTGTGGTGTGCCTTATTTGATTAAGGTTAATAAGTGCACACGTAGTTGTCCTAAATGCTGATGCACGAGCTCTATGGTGTCGTGATCTAGGCCTTCGAATAGCTCGGCAACCCACTGGTTGTGTTGTTTAGCCATTAACTCAAAAGTACTTTTGCCTTTAGGGGTCAAGCGTAGAAGCCAAGCACGGCGGTCGGTGGGACTGCTTTCACGAGACACAAGGCCTTCGCGAGATAGCTCGTCGGTTAGACCGGTTACGTTGCCACCCGTCACCATTAAATAGCGGGATAGTTCCCCCATTTTTAGGCCTGTTGGGTAGCGATACAGTTGCGCCATATAGTCAAATCGAGCCAACGAAATATCAAAATTAGCCCGTAGGCGACGACGGATTTCGTCCTCGATTTGTTTGGTACAAGTCATTAAACGTAGCCACAAGCGTAGGCTAGCTGGGTCTTTAGGGCTTAAACGGCCCTCGTAACCACTGTCTTGATTTTGCTCTAGTACCTCGTCAAGCGTTGCTGCGTCTTGCTTCATGTTCTTTTCCTGTACATCACAATGTACAGGCTGTACTTGTGATGGTTAACGATAATTTTTGTCGATTAGTTAAATGCATTCTACTATAAATAGTTTAGTAGTGAAGCATTTAAGCCCTATCGTTAACCATAATAAATCATCAAAAATAAGCGGCTTTTTTAAGCTAAAGCGTGCTGTTTAAGCACTTTTTCTAGCTCTTTGCCATGCTCGTCAGCTAAGGCGGCATCACGCATGGTCTGTAGAATATGGGGAGACACGCGATTTGCGTTACGGTCTAAGGCATCCATTACGGTATGGAAATTCTTTAGACCACGTAAATGGGTATCACCATAGCCTTTAACCAAACGCTGCGCACGCGCAATTTCAAGCGCTAAGGCAGGGTGAGCAGAGGCATTGGCAGCAATGCGATCTAACCATTTTTCAATACGCTCTTGCTCGACTTCGTAGCGTAGTGTTTTACGACGCCAGCGCTTTAAGCCACCTAGTGTATTGAGCAACATAAAGCCACGTAGTGAGCTGGTGCGTATGACGCGGCCTTCGGTGGTGAACTTGCTGAGCGTTTTGTGTCCTAAAGAGCTAGGTTTAAGTAACCAGCGTCCTAGTTTTTTACACGGTAAGATTTCACTGATCTCTTCAACCCGAGGGTGCATGTACTCGTTAATAGTCAAAATTTGACCTTCATCGAGGCGTACTTCGTTTTGTACACGCTCAAAACGGCTACTACGTGTTTTGAGTTCAGCGACACGGATGGCGTCCTCAAAAGACATCCATAACGCTAAAAAACGTCCCGTTTCACGGATGAGAGCCGTATCGTCAGCGTGTGCTTGGCGCTGTACTTTGGCTAAACGATCTATATAGAGTTGGGCGTAGTCTAGGTCTTGGAAATCAATGAGGCGACGTACACCCTCAAGAATAATAGACTGCGCATCGGCAGCGAATTCGTTGCGTACCCGATCCACTAAGGCTGCGACTTTAGGATTTTTGGGCTGAACGGATGCAACATCAATGGTTTTGGCATCGGTTTGCTCGTCCGCTGCGCCATCATTGCCCACACGAGCATAGGCATTAGAGAATGCACGTAGGCTAGGTTTAACGCCAACTCCACCTCGCTCAATCGTTTGTTCGAATTGCTCACGACTAAAGGGCAGGACGCCAGAGGCGGATAAGGCACCAAATAGGACAGCACTAATTACACTGCCAGAGTCCTCAGCGGCTTGTGCCATATCAAAATGAATGTATTGTTTGGCTGCAGCGCGGGTATGTTCGATTAGGGCTTCGCTATCTACACGACCGTCACCCATTGCGGTTTTTTCGGCAATGGAATAGACACGGTGCGTGGAGGTAATAAGGGTAGTGCGCTCAGGCGTTACAAAGCCACGTTGTACCGCGCGTCCGGCTTCCATTAGCTCGGAAGCCATCACCACATCCACATCACCTGGGGTAGGCATCAAGGCTAAAACGGGGACTTTGCCATCTTTCATTTGGCTTTTTGGAAAAAGCTCAACGTAATAAATGGTGGCACCAGTACGTTGGGCCACCCCAGCGATAGAGGTGGTTTGGGCAACGTAATCATTATTTTCACCCAAGGCGACGATCCAGTTAGCTAATACGCCACCGCCTTCACCACCCATTGCTAAAATTGCGATTTTAATTGGTTTTACTTGCATTGGTTTAGACCTCTAGCGTATTTAGAATGCGTACTGTTCGCGTTTAGCGGCATTGCGGCGTTGGAACCAACCGATGACACCACGGCGTAGTTTTTCTCGGAATTTATCCATGCCGGTCGGATTGCTGATGATTTGTGCACGGTAAAAGGAGGGGCATAAAATCGCGGCGTGAGAGACTTCGCCACACAAACCACAACCTACACAGCTGTTCATCACGGTCGCAACGGGGTCAGTGCGCAGTGCATCTGGATTAGGACGAATAGAGAGAGAAGGACAGCCCGACAAGCGAATACATGAGTGATCGCCCGTACAGGTATCAGGGTCTACGCCAAAACGTTCGCGAACCACACGCTCGCCTGCTGCTACGGCTTTGCGGACTTGGCCGCGCTCACGACGTTGACGATTCAGCATACATTCGCTTTGGGCGATGATGACTTTAGGGCCTTTAACCTTTGTGGTTAGGGCTTCGCGTAAGTCTGCCGTCATGGTTTTTAGGTCGTAGGTTCGTTTTACTGTCCGTAACCAGTTAACGCCTACACCACGTGCTGCTTTTTCAATTAAGTGACCCGTACTACGTGTTTCATTTTTGGCCTTGGAAGACAAAATGTCTTGCCCACCCGTAGCGGCGGTGTAGCTGTTGTCCACAACAATGGTCAGGTTGTCGCTTTGGTTAAAGACGGCATTGGCGATCCCACTGGTTAACCCGTTATGCCAAAAACCCCCATCGCCCATGATGGAAATAGCACGTTTGTCTGAGGTGCTGGTGTTCAAGGCAGAGGCTGCTGCACCACCTAAGCCATAACCCATCGTGGTGTTACCGAGGTTGAAAGGCGGCAAAATAGAGAACAGGTGACAACCAATATCGGCACTGACGTGATGTTCGCCTAGTTCGCGCTCTACAAGCTTCATGGCTGTAAAAATAGGGCGCTCTGGGCAACCAGTACAGAACCCAGGGGGACGGGAATGGACGTTTTCATCCAGTGTACCCATTGGTATGACGTCAGCGGCTTCGACTACAGCAGGGGCAGCGTTATTTAATTGGCTAATTTCTACAGAGCGTGTTTTGCCTGTGTCTTCGGTTCGTGCTATTACTCGTGGTTTAGGGGCTGGAATAGGCTCAATGCGACCATAGTGCTCTAAGAAAGCACGGATTCCTTTTTGCATGGTTTGGGTGTTGTACTCACCCGCCATAGGTAAAAAGTCTTTGCCGTGTAGTTCCGTATCGGATTTGGCGCGACCTAAAATAGAGGCAATGTTTTGCTCTACAAAGTTAGGTTGACCTTCTTCTAGAACCAATACAGCACGTTTGCCTTCGCAGAAACGATGTAATTCTGAATCAATCAATGGGTAGGCCACGTTCATGACATACAGGGGTATTTTTGACTCGCCAAATACGTCAGCAAGCCCCAAATGTTCTAGGGCTCGAATGGCGCTGTTGTAGCCACCCCCTTGGACGATCAGACCAACATCATCCGTATCATCACCAAAGAATTCGTTCAGTTGACGCTCTTCGATGAATTTAATCGCGGCAGGCCAGCGATGTTCGATTTTTTCTTTTTCGTGTAAGAAGCTCGCAGGAGGCAGCACAATCCGATCTAGATCGCGAGTGGGTTGCTCCATGGCATCTTTTAACGAGAAGGTTGCTCGTTTGTTATCCGAAGCCACGAACTGACCATGTACGTGACAGGCACGTATACGTAGTTGCAGCATAACGGGCGTGTTACTGGCTTCGGATAAATCAAAACCGTCTTTGACAGCTTGCACAATGCAAGGCAGGTTTGGGCGAGGGTCTAGCATCCACATTTGAGATTTCATGGCAAAGGCGTGGCTACGCTCTTGCATGATGGAGGAGCCTTCGCCGTAGTCTTCACCCACGATAATGAGTGCGCCACCCTTGACCCCACCAGAGGCTAAGTTAGCCAATGCGTCAGAAGCTACGTTTGTACCTACTGTCGCTTTAAAGGTAACTGCGCCACGTAGTGGGTAGTTCACCGACGCAGCTAAGGAGGCAGCAGCCGTGGCTTCAGAGGCACTGTTCTCGAAACGAATATTATGTTCAGTCAGAATATCTTGGGCATCTGCCAACACATCCATCAAGTGCGAAATAGGCGCACCTTGATAACCAGCAACATAAGAGACACCCGATTCCAATAGCGCTTTGGTGACAGCAAGAATACCTTCACCGCTAAAGACCTCTCCGTCTCCTAGACGTAGTTTTTTGACTTCCTCGACAAATGAACGTTCTGCCATGTTGTCCTCCTTGTGGTACTGCGAATTATTGTGATCAATGAATACCTATTATTTTCATATGAATATATTTAGAACTCAACATATCAATCCTAATGGTTTTCCCTATAATGCTTATTTTTTCATCGGATCAAAGACTTGGCAGCAAGGCTTAGGTATAGTTAAGCCGATTTATAATTATTTATTGCTTAATTTTTCTATGAGTAGGGTGTGAGTAGTGACAGAATCCGTGTTTGTGGACAATTATTTACCTGCTCTTCTGGCGCAGGCCAGCCAAATTATTTCGACGGAGTTCCATCAGGTAGTACAGAAAAATGGCCTTTCGATTACCGAGTGGCGCGTGCTTTCTACACTTTCAGGTGCTGGAGTAGTGAGTGTGGGACATTTGGCGCGTATAGCAACCAGCAAGCAGCCCACGGTGACACGTGTGGTGGATAAGATGGTTCAAGCCGGTTATGTGCACCGAGTGGCTCATAACGGTGATAGACGGGTGACTTTGGTCGAAATTACGGAGACCGGAAAGTATTTGATTTCCGGTCTAATTGAAGAAGCTAAAAAACATGAGGATGAGGTGGTGCGCCGTCTACAGCCTTTAGATGTGACGGCACTTAAAGCCACCTTGCGTCGATTGATCGCAGAGAATCGCGTCGAGGAATAGCACGTAGTTAAGCCTTAATCGGTACTTAAACCGTGGTATTTACGACCAAATTCGACGGTGGCTTTAAAAAAGCCATCTTTGCTGCCGCAATCATAACGCGTGCCTTGGTACTCAAAGCCATATACGGCCTTTTTTTGTAATAGGCTGGCAATACCATCCGTGAGTTGAAGCTCTCCGCCTACGCCGGGTTTAATGCGACGTAAATGGTCAAAGATCTCTGGTTCTAATACATAGCGGCCCACGACCGCACATTGACTTGGGGCGTCGACCGGAGCGGGTTTTTCGATGATGCCGTCTAATCGCATGGTTTGTGTGGCTACCATTTCCCCAGATACGATGCCGTATTTATCTGTTTCACTGGGGTCTATATGTTGAACTGCGATAATACTGCCATTGTGCTGATGGGCGGCTTCGACCATTTGTAAGGCGACAGCAGGCGAGGCGTCAATGAGATCATCAGCCAATAAGACTAAAAAGGGCTCGTTCCCTACGATGGGAGCAGCACATAACACCGCATGACCTAAGCCTAAGGGGTTAGCTTGCCGTGTATAAATACAGTTTAC